>NZ_CP017603.1:4500000-4586755 GCF_001854185.1 Clostridium formicaceticum | reverse complement strand
CTGGTTCAATTAATTATGAGGTTCTTTGATCCACAAGCTGGCAGTATTTTGATGAATGGACTGGATATTCGTGAATATTCCCTTGAGGATTTGCGAAATCAAATTGCTGTTGTTTTTCAGGATACTTATCTTTTTTATGGTACTGTTTCAGAGAACCTAAGCGTTGCCAAACCTAATGCCACATTAGAAGAACTGGAAAGAGCGGCAAAGCTTGCTGGAGCCCATGAGTTTATTGTAGATTTACCTCAGGGTTATGATACAGTCATTGGGGAAAGGGGGATACGTCTTTCAGGGGGACAAAAACAGAGACTTTCTATTGCAAGAGCCTTCTTAAAAGATGCGCCTCTATTGATTTTGGATGAAGCTACCTCCAATGTGGATGCCCTTAGTGAAGAAAAAATCCAGCACGCACTAGAGCATCTAATGAAAAATAAAACCACGATACTGATTGCCCACCGTCTATCAACCATCCAAAATGCAGATAGAATTTTTGTCATGGATGATCAAGAACTAAAGGAAGAAGGAAACCATCGTGAGTTGCTCTTCAAAAAAGGTTTTTATGCCCAGTTGATTGAGGCACAACATGAGTAGAGGAGGAAAGGGAATGCAAGAAAAAGGAAGTGGAATTTTTAAAAAACTCAAATTAGACGGTTTTCATGAGCTTTTGAAGTGCTTGACACCCTATTGGAGGGGGATGACTTTTTCCATTGTTAGTGGTATTCTTCATCATCTTCTAGGCATTTTGGGACCTGCTCTAGGTGCTTATTTAGTGGGGATAGCTGTGACTGGAGGAACGAGATCTGAAATTCGTCCTTATTTACCTGTCCTGGGGCTTTTAGTTTTGGGTAGGGTACTGATGTACTATTCAGATATGTGGTTTGCCCATGAGGTAGCTTTCCGAATTTTAGTGGATTTTCGTGTAAAGCTTTATCACGCCATTGAAAGAATCGCACCTGCTTATTTGTTAAAGCAGCGTTCAGGAGAACTGGCAGCTACCTTGATGGCAGATGTGGAGGTATTGGAGTGGTTTTTTGCCCATACCGCAGGGGCTTTTTTAGTGGCTGTTGCAGTACCGGTGATCATTCTAGGGATGCTCTCTCAAATCCACTGGATGTTGCCTCTAGTGCTTCTGCCTTTTATCTTTCTTCTCTTTAGTATTCCTTTTTGGTTTAAGAAGGAGGCAGATCAGCAGGGGTCTGAAACACGAAGCCGGCTAGCAGCGGTTCATGGCGAAGCTATTGATGGGATACAGGGCTTGCGTGAAATTATCTCTTTTAACTTTAAAGCGGGTTATCGCAATCGGCTTAGAAAATTTTCTGATGACCTCTATCAAAGTCAGTTATCCTACGGAAAAAGGATGGGGGTAGAGGGAGCTTATCTTAACGCCGTCAGTTCCTTAGGAATGGTTTGTATTTTAGGTGTTTCTGCAAATTTAATTCTACAAGGACAAATGGATCATCAATGGTTTCCTGTGGTGATCATTATGGCAGCCAGTATATTTAGCCCTATTTTAGAAGTAGCTACTATGGGAAGAAACTTTAGCATCATACTGGCTGCAGGCCAAAGAGTAGGCAGTATATTGGAAGAAAAGGCAATCGTGGAGGATCTGGGCAAGAAAGAAATTGATAAGACTGAGGAACTGAAAATTGCTTTTCATAATGTCTCTTTCTCCTATGAAAAGGATATTCCTCCTGTTTTGAAGAAGGCTTCCTTCCAAGTTAGTCCTGGGGAAACCATCGCTTTGGTAGGAGAGTCGGGAGTTGGAAAAACTACCTCTATTAATCTTTTGCAGCGATTTTGGGATGTTAATGAAGGGCAGATTACCATCAATGGTGTGGATGTGCGAGACTTATCCATGGATGCCCTACGCTCTCTGATCACTGTTGTACCTCAGGAAATTTATCTATTTAATATGTCCATCAAAGATAATATTCGCTTAAGCAATCCCACTGCTACTGACGGAGAGGTAGAGGAAGCTGCTAAAGCGGCTTATATTCATGACTTTATTATGAGTCTTCCAGAGGGCTACGATACCAATGCTGGGGAAAGAGGCTTGAAGATGTCGGGAGGGCAAAGACAGCGTTTGGCCATCGCCAGAGCCTTCTTAAAAAATTCTCCTATTCTTATTTTAGACGAAGCCCTATCCAGCTTAGATACGGAAAATGAACGACTGGTACAGCAGTCCCTGAATAATTTAATGAAGGGTAGAACGACATTGATTGTAGCCCACCGTCTTTCTACTTTCCGGAAAGCAGACGGTTTAGTAGTACTTCAGCAGGGTAAGATCGTAGAGATTGGAAATCATGTTTCTTTACTTCAGAAAAGAGGTTATTATCATCAGTTGGTTACAGGGCAGCTATCTTCTGTTGCCGTTTAGATATACTAAAAAAACCTTCAGGAACGCTATTGATAAAAGCGGAGATCCTGAAGGTTTTTTTAGTAATATAAATTTTTTACAAAAACAGTGTGATAGACTGCAGGGAAATCGGAGATCTATCTAAAGGTAAATCTTTTGTTGTTAATGTAAGCAGATCCTTTTCCACGATATAGTTGTTCTTTGGTTGAATGACTCCATTAATAAAAAGATTTTGATAGGAAGCCCATTGGGGAGCGAAAATTCCTTGATTACCATACATGGTCAGCTCGTCTTGATTGGTATAGACTTTTTTTCCGCTGGCAAGTGCGTTATATTGATAAGTTTTTGCTTTTAAAAGCTGATGTGCCATGTTTTTAATGATGAAGGTCTGGAGAATAATTGGGACCCCTTTCAAAGGAATGTCTACAGTGGTCAATAGTAAAAGACCTTTTTTCACAATATAATTGGTTGGTGGCTGTAATACGCCATTAATAAAAAGATTTAAATAAGAGACTTCTTTCGGGTCAGGGATACCTTTACCACCATACGCTTTCAAGGCATCATTGTTTGTAAAGCCTCTTTTTACGCCATTGGAAAGCGTATTATATTGATAATTTTTTACATTGACCATCTTCTGGTTTTTGTCATCAAAGAAACCGGTGATTTCTGCTACAAGCACAGCTGTAGCATCGGAGTTTAAGGTACCTATATCCCAAACAATACGATTTTTTTCCTGGGACAAACTACCTCCAGTAAGACTGAGAATGTTTATAGCAACGATATGATCTAAAAGTAAAGTATCTATCATAATAACATGACTAACTGGCCCATATCCATCATTGCTCACTCGAATTTCTACGCACCATGTACTGGGGAGATTGGCATTGACCTGTAGGGGCCCTGATACAATGTACTTGTTAATAACTAAATTACCAAATATAGGAGGACATTGTTTGTTTATATAAGTTTTTGTTGCTTTTTTATAAAGGTCTGACTTGTTTTGCTGTGGGAAAAAATCAGGAAAATCCTTCATCTGGAAAATATCACAAATCAGGTTTTTATTAAATTCTTCGCAGGGGAGAGGTTCTGGACAGTATTCAAAAGTGGGTATAAACAATTGTACCCGTCCTACTGCTTTAATAAGCATAAATGTCCCTGCTGTAAAGGTTAATTGATTGTTTACCACCAAAGCCTCTGTTAAAAGCTGCGTATTGGTTTCTATGGTAATATTAAAAGAAAATTCATCTCTTGCCTCTGGCATAAAGAGGATAATATCCTTAGAGGTATCTGGTAAATGACCTTCAATACTATTTCCATTCCTAGTAGTGATTTCAAAAGGAATTCTTATAAGGAACTGAATGCGTTTAAAGTTTGGTCTATCCTTTAGGTTGGTGATGTTTAAGGTGTTTTCTACAATAAATCCTGAGTGAAATACAATGTTTTTAAAGCTATTGTCACCTATATCCATGGTAATATTTTCAAAACAGTTCCTCTGCTGACATTGAGCGTATACCTTATCGGCAAGGATACAGGTGCTTTTTAAATCATGGATAAAATCTAGGACCTGAATAGATGGACCGGAAACGATAGGAGACATTGTACAAGTAGCTGAATTCCTGTTAAAAGCAGAGGCAATGGCTCGATTAAGAGAACGTAAACCTGTAGCATTGAAAAGCCCTTTGGTTTCAAAAACAGCTGTTAAGGTTTCGCCAGAAGAAAGCTCTTCAATATTCCACAAAATAGCGTTATGGGATACCACAGTGTCCCCTGAGGATACAAATAAGGTACGGATCTCATCAAATTTATCCAGTAAAATATAATCTGTAATAAGGATATTTTCTAAAACATCCTTTGTTAAATTGGAAATTTTCAGAACAAAATACCACCTTCTAGGCTTGCCTAAAAAGGCAACAAGCGGCTCATCTGCAACAAATTTTTCTAATAACAATTGCGTTTCTAGTAATTTTTCAATTGGGGAAACGACGATTTCCATATCCTTGGAAGGCCCCGCGAAAACTTCGTCACTTGCTATATTGCCCACCACTGTAGCGCTATCTAAGTTTCTATAACCATCCATCGTGAAGGCACCAACGATATCCACTACGAGAACAGCGGTTTCTAACATCTCTAAGGCAGTAATGTTCCAAAGAATTTTGTTGCCTGCCAAAGCAGTACTGCCTTGAGAAATACTTACAATTTTAACATGCTCAATATTTTCAATAAATAGGGTATCTGTCATGAGAAGGCTCGAGACAGTAGCATCATTGAAATTAGCTACCTTTATCTCTACTCGCCAGGTATTAGGTTTTCCAACATGTACTTCCAACGGCCCTGATGTAATGGTTTTTGTAATATCTAAGCCTTTAACAACCTGTAGCGTCTCACTAGAAACAATAGCAGATTTTACAGGTCCAGAGGTACGATCGCCGGTTGCTAGAGCATAATTGATGAAGCGAGTACCGTCAGCTTTGAAATATCCCTTTACTTCAAAGCTTGCAGCGGCGGACTCTCCTACATCCAACATACCTACATTCCAGGTAATGATAGGATTACTTATCATGATAGTACCTTTGGATAAAGGGAAATCTGTGACGCTTAAAATAGTGTCTAGAAGAATTGTATCTGCTACAACAATATTACGAATAGGTGTAGGTGCTGTATTGGTTACGATCAAGGTAAATTTCCAAGTAGCAATATGACCTGTGGGAATAAATGTAGGGCCAGAGATCATAACTTTTTCCAGTTTTAATTGGGAGACAATTGGCTGTGTAATTCCATGAAGGGAGATGTCTCTATCCACTACTGGCCCAGCAAAGATAGGTCCAGAGGGTACACTGCCCTCTACAATGGCTGTATTAAGCTTAGTTACTTCTTCTTCTTTAAAAGTAACAAAAACAATAGTAATCGGAGATCCTTTTAGAGGAAGATCCTTGGTGATGAGCAAAAGTAATCCTTCTTTAAGAATATAGTTGGTTTTTGGTTGCAATACCCCATTAATGAAGAGGTTATAATAGGAAACCTTATGTGGATGAAGAATACCCTTATTGCCATACTGTGTTAATTCATCCTGATTAGTATAAATTCTTTGTCCACAGCCGGCCAAAGCATTATATTGATAAACCTCTGCTTTAAGAGGTCTCATTTTATTTGTTAAAGGGGAAACAACTGTAGAAGGCTTACCTTTACACATAACGAATCACTCCGAAAAAATTATACATCACTGCTCCTGTCACTATTTTATGTGTGTAGTAAAGGATATGTTCGCTAAAGAAAAAAATACCTTCTTCGAAAGGTAGATAGCTAAACTTTCGTGTTCTATTTGTAAAAATAACAAATAAATTATACTAGAAAGTACTTCATGTAGAGATATTCTCATAAACTTAGATAAAAAGACCAAGAGAATACATTTGGGAAATCACATGAACATGGATTTTTACTTAGTTCTGCAGTTGCAGATCTATATAGGGTTTGGAGGGATGAGATGAATTTGAAAGGAAAAAAGTTGCTTGTTACTGGTGCAGATGGTTTTATTGGATCCCATTTAACGGAGGAACTGATTGAAAAAGGGTATGATGTTCGTGCCTTTATCTATTATAACTCATTTAATTCATGGGGATGGCTGGAGCATGCTCCTAAAGAAATAAAAAAAGATATAGAAATATTTTCAGGAGACATTAGAGACTCCTATGGCGTAAAGGAGGCGATGAAAGGGTGTGATGTTGTCTTTCATTTAGCTGCCTTAATTTCCATTCCCTATTCCTATCATTCTCCCAATAGTTATATTGATACCAATATAACAGGGACGCTAAACATTCTGCAGGCAGCAGAAGCGTTAAGTGTAAAAAAGGTAATACATACATCCACCAGTGAGGTTTACGGAACAGCGCAGTATGTTCCCATTTCAGAGGAGCATCCTTTACAGGGGCAATCTCCTTATGCTGCATCTAAGATTGGTGCAGATCAGTTGGCACTTTCTTTTTACAACACCTTCTCTACACCTGTTTCCATCATCCGTCCCTTTAATACCTATGGTCCAAGACAGTCAGCCAGAGCAGTTATTCCAACGATTATTACACAAATTGCTGAAGGGAAACGGAAAATTCAACTAGGTTCTCTAAAACCTACGAGAGACTTCAATTATATTCGAGATACAGTGCGGGGCTTCATTGAGGTTGCTAAATCCGATGCAACCATTGGCGAAGTGATAAATATAGGAAGTGATTTTGAAGTTTCTATAGAAGAAACGGTGAAAACTATTGCGGAAGTGATGGAGGTAGAAGTTGAGATTGAAACTGATACTAAGCGGATTCGGCCTGAAAAAAGTGAAGTAAATCGGCTTTGGGCAGATATCTCTAAGGCTAGGAGATTATTCGACTGGAAGCCTATTTATGGTGGTAGAAATGGATTTAAACAAGGATTGCAAGAAACAGTGTCGTGGTTCAGACACCCTCAGCACCTCAAAATGTATAAAGGAGATCGGTATAATCTATGAACAGGAATTTAGATGTTGGCCACATTGTTTCTCTATTAAAAAATGTTTTGAAGAAAAAAGATGGTTTGATTCCTTTGCACCAGCCTACATTTAGAGGAAAGGAATGGGCATATGTAAAGGATTGTTTAGATACCGGCTGGGTGTCCTCAGTAGGGAAATATGTAGGTGCATTTGAAAAGAAACTAGCTGAGTATACAGGTGTAGAACATGCTATTGCGGTAGTGAATGGTACTGCTGCTATGCATATTTGTCTAAAGCTGGCTGGTGTTGAAGAAGGAGATGAGGTGCTTCTTCCTGCACTCACATTTGTTGCTACAGCCAATGCAGTACGTTATTGTGGCGGTATACCACATTTTGTTGATAGCGATTGGAAAAGTCTTGGTATTGACCCTAAGAAGCTTCAAGATTATCTGAAGGATATAACACTTATAAGACAGGGTTGTTGTTATAATAAACAGACAATGCGGCCTATCAAGGCTGTTGTTGCAGTACACACCTTTGGCCATCCTGTGGATCTTGATCCAATTTTGGCAATATGCGAAAAATACAAATTGGTGTTAATTGAAGATGCAGCAGAAGCATTGGGGTCTTATTACAAAGATAAACATACGGGAAACTGGGGAAAACTTTCTGCCTTTAGTTTTAATGGCAATAAAATCATTACTACTGGTGGAGGTGGAGCAATTCTTACAAATGATTTAATCCTAGCAAAAACAGCGAAACATCTAACCACAACAGCTAAAGTTCCCCACCCTTGGGCTTTTGTGCATGATGAGGTAGGGTATAATTATCGTCTGCCTAATATTAATGCAGCCTTAGGCTGCGGTCAAATAGAGGTAATTGATGAATTTATTCAGGAAAAACGAACCTTAGCCCAGAAGTATCGTCAAGTTTTTAAGGAAGTGCAGGGAATTACCTTTTTCACAGAGGCAGCCTATGCACGAAGTAATTACTGGCTAAATCTATTGCTTCTTGATGAAGAATATGTAGGGCTAAGAGACCCTCTTCTTTTAGCAACCCATGAAGAAGGAATATTGACACGTCCCTCATGGAGCTTAATGCATAAACTAGCAATGTTTAAAGAATGTCCTCGAATGGATTTATCAGCAGCACAAGACCTCGAACAGCGGATAATAAACATTCCCAGCAGTGTGGGGCTGGGAGAAAAATAATGATGAAACGTAAAATTTGTGTGGTTACTGGTACCCGGGCGGAGTATGGATTGCTTTATACACTGATGAAAGAAATAGAAAAGGATCAGGACTTGCAATTGCAAGTGATTGTCACAGGTATGCACTTATCTCCTGAATTTGGGCTAACCTATCAGGAAATAGAAGCGGATGGGTTCATCATTGACAGTAAGATAGAAATGCTTTTGTCCAGTGATACGCCTACAGGTGCTACTAAGTCTATTGGCTTAGGGATGATTAGCTTTGGAGAGGTTTTAGGGCAATTACAACCAGATTTTTTGGTGCTGCTAGGGGATCGCTATGAAATCTTAGCTGCAGCAGTTGCCGCCTTGATAGCTAAGGTCCCTATCGCCCATATTGCTGGAGGAGATATAACAGAAGGTGCCTTTGATGAAGCCATAAGGCATAGCATAACAAAAATGTCTCATCTTCATTTTGTAACCAATGAAGATGCTTTCAAAATCGTGAGACAATTAGGGGAAAATCCTAGCAATATCTATCTTGTAGGAAGCACTGCAATAGAGCGTATTACGGGTTTAAAATTACTGAATCGTATTGAACTGGAAGCCTTACTTGGATTTAGCCTTTTAAAGAAAAATTTACTGATAACTTTTCATCCTGTTACATTAGAGCACCAGGCCTCCAGCCAACAATTTCAGGAATTGTTAGAAGCATTACACGATCTTGGCTCTGAAGTTGGTCTAATTTTTACGAAACCCAATGCAGATCCAGAAGGAAGAGAGATGATTCGTCGAATCGATGATTTTGTTGCAAGACATTCTAATGCTATTGTCCAAACTTCTCTAGGGCAATTACACTACTTTAGTCTTATTGCTCAAGTGGATGCAGTGGTGGGTAACTCCTCTAGCGGTATTTACGAAGTTCCTTCTTTTAAGAAGCCTACGGTGAATATTGGAGGTCGGCAAAAAGGAAGACGATTAGCTTCATCGGTAATCTCCTGTGCTGCTGAAAAAACAGAAATTAAAAAGGCCATAAGAGAAGCCTTCATGAAAGATTGCTCCAACACTGTTAACCCCTATGGAGATGGAAATGCTTCTATAAAAATTCTGCATATCATTAAATCCATTAAAGATTATAAAGGCTTATTAAAGAAAAGTTTCTATAAAGTAGGTGAAATATGAATCGGAGGGTTTATGTTATTGCTGAAATAGGTGTAAATCATGCTGTTCCTTCAAGAGAGGCTTTTAAAAAAGCTTATTATTCTGAAGCAGGGCAAAAACTTTTATATAAAAATGTGAGCTTGCTTCACTGTACTACAGCGTATCCTGCCGCATTTGAAGAAAGCAACTTACGGGCACTAAAGACTTTGTATCAGTGTTTCCGGCTACCTGTTGGTTACTCTGATCATACATTAGGTATCGCTGTGGCTCTAGCAGCAGTGGCTTTAGGAGCTGTAGTTATAGAAAAACATATTACTTTAAATCGAAATTTGCCAGGTCCAGATCATAAAGCTTCTCTAGAGCCTAAAGTCTTTTATCAGATGGTGCAGGGGATACGCCAGATAGAAAAAGCTCTTGGGAGTTCACAAAAAAAGCCTACTTCTTCTGAATTAGAAAATCAAAAAGTCGTTCGTAAAAGTATTGTTACAGCTGGCAATATTCAGAAGGGGGAACTTTTTACAGAAGAAAATTTGACAATAAAGCGACCAGCAGAAGGATTATCCCCTTTAGGGTTTTGGGATATATTAGGGAAAACCGCACCGAAGTCTTATCAAAAAAATGAGGTGATTCCATGAAAATTGCCATTTTTGGTGCCTCTGGATTTGCTAGGGAAGTCAGGGATATTGCCTTTGTTTTAGGCTATAAAGAAATCATCTTTATCGATAAGAGCAAAGCAGGAAATTTAGGAGATTTTTCTATCGTGACGGAAAAGGAGGTGTGTGCCCTCGCTGAGGCTGGCTATCAATTTACGATCGGTATTGGTGATACGAAAATCCGTAAGGAAATAAGGGATAGGTATGCTAGTCTTCCGTATATTAATCTTATTCATCCTACTGCAACCTTCGGTTATGAGCAATTCATAAAACTAGAAAAGAAGGTGGGAAATATTATTTGTGCTGGTGCCAGAATGACCAATAATATCGAGGTAGGTAATTTTGGTATCTACTATCTTAATTGTACTGTTGCTCATGATTGCATCATTGAGGATTTTGTCACCATTTCTTCAGGTGCCAATATTTCGGGAAATGTAAGACTGTCTATGGGCGTCTATATTGGGGCCAATGCTTGCATCCTCCAAGGAAAATCAATCACTGAAAAAATAATCGTTGGTAAAAACGCAACCGTTGGTGCAGGAGCTGTTGTCACAAAAAATGTTCCAGATCATACAATAGTAAAAGGGATTCCGGCTAAGTAAAAGAGAGCTTGTATGGGAAGGAATAGATGCAGCATGAAGAAATGGGAGAAGGCATTAATATCACCTAACACCAAGATCCAAGAAGCCATTAGGATGATTGATTTATCTTCCTTACAAATTGCCATGGTGATCAGCCAGAATAATAAATTATTAGGTACTGTTACTGATGGGGATATCCGGCGGGGACTGCTAAATGGCTTATCTTTAGATGATCCTGTTGAGAGAATTATGAATAAACATCCCATTACCATCACTGAAATGAAAGATAAAAAGAGTACATTAAAAATTCTAAAGGATAATAAAATTCGGCACCTTCCTGTAGTAGATAATGAAGGCTGCGTCATAGGGATTGAAAGACTAGAGGATTTACTTGATTCTGCTAAAAATGAAAATTGGGTTATTTTAATGGCAGGGGGCTTAGGCATCAGACTGAAGCCTTTGACGGATGATTGTCCCAAACCAATGCTTTCCATTGGAGGAAAGCCACTTTTAGAGATTATATTAAATCATTTTATAGAACAGGGATTTTACCAATTTTGTTTTTCTATTAACTATAGGGGAGAGCAGATTAAGAGCTATTTTGGAGATGGCAGTAAATGGGGGGTAGAAATCCACTATCTTCATGAAGAAAAAAAAATGGGAACGGCTGGTTCACTGAGTTTATTCTCTATGAAAACAGAAAAGCCGATCATTGTCATGAATGGGGATATTTTGACAAAAGTTAATTTTAAACAATTAATCGATTTTCATCTGGAGCATTGGTGTGAAGCTACTGTGGCTGTACGAAACTACGATTTTCAAATTCCCTACGGGGTGGTGAAGGTAAACAAAGATAGATTAATAGGCTTTGAAGAAAAACCTATTTACTCAAGCTTTATTAATGCAGGTATTTATGTATTAAATCCGCGGGTATTAGATGAGATTCCAAAAAACGCCTACTTTGATATGAATCAACTATTGGAAAGGATGCTGAAGAATGGCAAACAAATAGTGGTTTTTCCTATCCGAGAATATTGGATGGACATTGGAGCAATGGAGGATTTTCATCGAGCCAAGCTGGATTTTTACGAGGTGTTTCAATGAATTGTCTTGTGATAGGTTATGGTTCAATTGGGCAAAGACATACAAAAATTTTAAAGGAATTAGGTTGCCGCGTAGCGGTTTTGAGTCAAAGAGAGATTGATTTTTCTCCCAACTATTCCAGTTTATCCAAGGCCCTTGTACAAGAAAAACCAGCATATATTGTTGTTGCCAATGAAACCAGTAAACATTATGCTACCTTAACTGAAATAGCTACCTATGATTTTAAAGGTATTGTTCTAGTAGAAAAGCCGCTTTTCCACATTCCCCAAGAAATTCCCAGGAATAACTTTCAACAAGGATATGTAGGCTATAACCTAAGATTTCATCCAATACTCCAGAAGTTATTTAAAGTCATCAAAGAAGAAGCACCATTATATGCACAAATTTATGTAGGACAGTATTTACCTAATTGGAGACCAAAGCGAGATTATCGAAGAAGTTATTCAGCTAAAAAAAATGAAGGAGGAGGGGTCTTGCTTGATCTCAGTCATGAACTAGACTATCTTCGATGGTTTTTTGATGACTGGCATAGTATGGTGGCGATGGGAGGAAAATATAGTTCTTTACAAATAGATAGCGAAGATTTGTATAATCTCATGCTTGTGATGAAAAGGTGTCCGATAGTACAAGTTCATGTAAATTATCTTGATCGTATGCATAGAAGGGAGATGATGGTTATTACCGATAATTATACCATCAAAGCAGACTTAGTACAGCAAACCCTACAGATTAACGAAGAATTAATAAAATATAATCTTGACCGAGATACTACCTATTTTATGCAGCATAAGGCTATCATCAGTGGAGGAAGTCCTAATTTATGTAGATTTACAGAGGGCTTGAAGGTATTAGAGATGATTAATGCTGCTGAAACATCAGCAAAAGAAAGGAAATGGATAAATAAATGAAAAGGTTATGTACGATTTGTGCACGGTCTGGTTCAAAAGGTGTTATGAATAAAAACCTTCGCCAACTTGCAGGGAAGCCGCTTTTGGCTTACAGTATCCTACAAGCCAAGATATCTAAGCTGTTCCAAACCATCGCAGTAAGTAGTGATAGTGCAGAAATTTTAAATATAGCAAATGCGTGGGGGGCAGATTATTTGATTCAGCGCCCCCCTCATCTTGCCACAGATCATGCTCCTAAAATCCCAGTGATACAGCACGTACTACATACAGTAGAAACTTCATTCCAACAACATTTTGATGTGATTGTAGATTTAGATGTGACCTCCCCCTTGCGTTATGCATCTGATATAAAGGATGTGGTGAGTCTGCTTGAAACAAAGCAAGTATCCAATGTAATTACAGGCACGCCTGCTCGACGTTCTCCTTATTTTAACCTCGTAGAAGTGAACCATGAAGGAATTGTTCAGCTATCGAAACCTTTGCCAAAACCAGTTTTTTGCAGACAAGATGCGCCAAAATCCTATGATCTGAATGCCTCTATTTATGCTTGGCAGAGGGAAGCTTTGTTAAAACATCCAACAATTTTTAATCAAGATACACGCTTATATATCATGCCAGAGGAACGTTCAATTGATATTGACTCAGAATTAGATTTTCAATTTGTAGAATTTCTAATGGATAAGAGGAGGGAAAAGCGTAATGAAGATCTCCTATAAAGGCTTATTTAACTTAGAGAATAAAACCGCTGTGGTTACAGGTGGCTTAGGGATATTGGGAAGGCGTTTTTGTGCAGGATTAGCAGAATTTGGAGCCAATGTGGTGGTTGTGGATTTAGATGAAAAAGAAACAACAACTTTTGCTGAGGCATTAATGAAAAATTACCAAAGAAAAGCTTTGGGCATTGTCTGCGATGTTTCTTCTCCCAAGGATGTAAAAGCCATGGTTGCTAAAGTAATAGCCTGCTTTGGAGAAATTCATATCCTGCATAATAATGCTGCCAGCAAATCAAAGGATTTAAAGGCTTTTTTTGCTCCTTTCGAAGAATACTCCCTAGATGAATGGCGTAATATCATGTCTGTAAACCTAGATGGTATGTTTTTAGTGGCTCAGGCTGTTGGTGCTCAAATGGTTCGACAGGGTAAGGGTGGAAGTATTATTCAAACCTCCTCCATCTATGGGATGTTAGCGCCAAATCATGGAATATATGAGGGTTCCCTTTACTTAGATAGAAAAATTAATACCCCCGCAGTTTATACTGCTTCTAAAGCAGCAGTGATGGGATTAAGTAAATATTTAGCAACCTATTGGGCAGAGAAGAAAATTCGTGTAAATACTTTAACCCTAGGGGGCAATGAAAGTGGCCAAAATAATACTTTTCAGAAAAAATATGCTGCAAGGGTCCCCTTAGGCAGAATGGGTCAGCCGGAAGAAATGGTAGCAGCCTTGATTTTCTTAGCCTCGGAAGCCTCAAGTTATGTTACAGGCCAAAACATTGTTGTAGATGGAGGACTAAGCGCTTGGTAAGGGTAAGGAGGAAGTCTATGCGAATCAAAGAAAATCCTCAGCATGACTGTACATGCTACTCTCTTATATTACAGGAGGAGGTAAGAAAAGTATTTCAGTATGCTTTTGAAGTCACAGAAATAAAAGCATTGCTGGAGAAAATTAAAAAGGAATCTCTTGCTTTAAGAGGGCTTTTTTGGAGAGAAGAAGAGGTGAAGGACAGAAGGCAGATCATCAACTTTTTTGATGCAAGAATGCAGGCCACTGTATATTACACCTTAAAAAACCTAGAAGGCTATCAGCAATATCGTTGGAAGGAATTGGTTGATGAAGGAGAAAAGAAAAATGATGGCGTTAAGTAGTACTAAACAAAGAAGTGATAGGCTTAAAAATGCTTTGTTATTTGGGATTGAGAGCTTTAGAAAAGGCGATGATCATGTGGCTTTAGATAGCTTTTTAGATAGTATGGATGATTTAGAGAAGCTACTAGAGAATCACCAATGTATTGAGACGCTAAACAAAAAAATGGAGAAACTTTTGCCAGTGCTGCAAACCTTATACGAGGCTGTAAAAAGTCAAGATGTCATTGCGATGACAGATATATTGGCGTTTACACTTTATCCTCTAATAGAAGGGTGGGAGAAGGAGTGTGATGAGAAATGATTGTAGCTAAGGAAAACGAAACAAAAGAAATGTTCCATAGGAACCTACAGTTTTTAAACCCTTGGCTAAGGGAATCTGTACTACAAGTAGATGAAAGAGCACTATGGAAGAGGGTAAAAGTCAGCTATAATAATGAAGGTTACCCCATCTGTAGATATGATGAAGGAGAGAGAAGTCTTCAAGTTACTAGCATAGATCCCCTCCAAGAAGCAAAGAAGTGGTGTGGGGGGATTGCTACTCAGGGGGCAGGGGCTATTTTTATGTATGGCTGTGGTTTTGGTTATGCTTTATTTGAAATATTTGCGCAGAAACAAACGCATACCTTAGTGATTGTTTTCGAAGAAAATATTTATTTGTTTACAGCCATGCTTCATTATTTTGATTTAGAACCTATCATCAGAACGCAAAAAATTGTTTTTCTTATAGGGGATATTCAGCACTTTGCTAAAGCATTTGATCGTTTGTTTTTTAGTATCGCTTTTGCCAACTGTACTTCTCCTGTCCTGGCTTTTACCCTTATGGCACAGCGAAATTTTAAGGTTCAATACATGAAAATACATCAATATATCTTTTCTCAATTAGGATTATTTGTTTTCTATATTGGAAATGACCACTTAGACAATCTAATCGGACTACATAATTTGTTGGCCAATATGAAGGAAATTGTGTTAAACCCCTATATTTCTTGTTTGAAAGACAAATATAAGAATGTTCCAGCTTTTATCATAGCCAATGGCCCCTCACTGGATAAAAATATTCAACAATTAAGGAAAATTCAGGACAAAGGATTGATTTTGTCCACAGAGTCAGCCATTATCCCCTTAATGAAAAACCATATTCCGCCAGATATCTTAACCATTATTGAACGTACAAAATATACCTATACCTACCACTTTGAAAATATCCTCTACCCTAAAGATATGGCTCTCCTTTCTTTAGGATTAATAGATCAACAAGTATACCCTTCTTTTCCTGGAGCAAAAATTCCTATATTTCGTAATCAAGAGGCAATTAATCAATGGATAAATAAACATGTTGGTGATGGAAGCGCCCTTGATGCAGGGGCCAACGTTTCACATCTTGCTCTAGAATTAGCTGTATATCTAGGGGCGAATCCCATCGTTTTTGTAGGACAGGATTATGCTTATGGACCGGAGGGGGTCACCCATAGTAAAGATGCTGTTTATTTGCAAGAGAAGGGGAAACGTGCCAGAGACCTTTTAAAGTCAAAACCAATTGTCTATGTTGAGAGCAACGAAGGAAGGATGATCCCTTCCAATCAGCTATGGGTGGATTTCAAGGAAGGTCTAGAAAAAAAAATTGCTACCCATGCTCATAAAACCTTCATCAATGCCACAGAAGGGGGAGCAAAGATCAAAGGGACAAAATGTCAGCAGTTAGCTGATGTGATTCAAGGGTATTGCAGGAAATCTATAGCTTATCCTGTTTATAAATTGATTAATGATGAGAAAACAAAAATTTCTATGCAAGAAAGAAAAGAAGGATTGCGGAAATTCATAAAAAGCGTAGAAGAATATATTGCCTCCTTTCGAGACTTAAGTCGAGAAGCTGCTAGAGGGAAGTTGACCTGTAGAGAAATGATTCGTTTATCTCAGGATAAAGATAGTAAAGGCCATCAAAATATTTTAGAAAAAGCTTATCATAAGCATATGAATACCTATCAACTTTTTATAGCAGATGACTTGCACCGTTGTTTTTCACAACAAGTGATCTTCGTATACTTTTATCTGATAAATCGTTTAGGGGTAATTGATACGCCAGAAAAGATTACTGAGGTTTTTGAAATACAGCATAGTTTTTTTCATCATTTGAATATTATTTGTCAAAGCGTATCTATCTATTTAGAAGAGGCTATAGGACCATTAGAAGAATTATTAGAAGCTGTGGAAACTATAGAAGAAAGGGGGTAAAGCTTTGAGTTTTGTAGAAGCTTTAGAAAGAAAACTAGATCAACTGATGAAGGAGCCGGATCACCCTCAAACCTTTAACCATATTGGTGTTCTACTTTATCAAATGAAAGACTTACAGGCTGCAGCAATGTATTTTCAAAGAGCATATCAATTAAATCCACTAAATGAAGATGTCCTATATAATTATGCTTCCCTTTTATACCAACAGGGAGAATTTCAACAAGCTATTCCTATTTATAAAGCCTATTTAGCCCTTAATGAAAATGATATAGAAATGATACAGAAATTAGGGGACTGTTATTATCATCTAGGGGAATATGAATCAGCAGGAAAGATGTATGAAGCGCTGCAAAAGTATAGAGAGGAGAATCTATGATTCATGACGAAAGCAAAGGGTTTAAGTTTATGTATAATAACGAAGGATGATGAAAAGCACCTTACCCGTTGCCTAGAGAATATGGAAGCGGTTGCAGATGAAATAATGATTATTAACATAGGTTCAAGGGATTTAATGATGAAGGTAGAACTTAAAACAGATGTTACTGTTTATAAAATGCAAGAAAAAAGCAGTTATCGTGAGGCTAAAAATTTCTGCTTAGATCGAGCCAAAGGAAGGTGGATATTATTTCTTCAGGCAAATGAAGTAATTCCTGTAGAACAAGGAAAAAAGATGCGTTTACTTCTAGATAATCCTAATGTAGAGGGATATTTATTGTATGTGGATCACCCTTTACAAAAACATCGGATTTCTTCCCCCGTGGCGTCTTTGCGTCTTCTTCGAAATCGTAAAGAATATCGGTATCAACATCAAATATTTGAACGAATTCCAGACGAAGTCTTAAGCAATATAAAAGATGCAGGTATCCGAATTTTTCAACAAGCCAATACCATTTCTTCTGACACTATACTTTTTTTACTGGAGGAAGAACTTGAAAACCATCCAGAGGATAGCTACCTGCAATATATCTATGGCATAGAACTTTTAAACCAACAAAGGTATCAAGAGAGTATAGGGTATTTGCAAAAAGCACGTAAAAATGTAAATCTTGATTACCTATTTGCCCCTCATCTTTATAAATGTTTAAGTTGGGGGCTAATCCTTCTAAAAAGAGATAAGGAGGCATTAGAAGTATTGGAGGAGGGAATAAAGACTTTTCCTTTTTATACAGACCTTCTCGTGTTACGTGGAGAATTAAGAAGAAAGTTCCAACAGTATACAGAAGCAATCCAGGACCTGGAGAGAAGTTTAAAACTAAAAGAAAAATCTAATGCTATAGTGCCCAGACCTGAAATCAACGCTTCTACGATTTTACAAATGCTAGGAGAGGCCCATGAGGAGGTATTGAATGATCAGGAAGCATTGACTTGTTATCAGCAGGCCTATCAATTAAATAAGGCCAATCAAAAACTTTTACATAAAATAGGGGAACTGGCGAAAAAATTAGGTGCTACTGAAGTGTTAGAAAACTTACGAAATATAACAGGAGAGCTGGAAGGTAAAGAGGATCAATATATGAAATTAGCCGAAGCTTGGATAGAAGGAAGTCAGCAGGAGGCTATTGAAAAAATTTTTTTAAGCATGAAAAATAAGCAAAAACAGCTGGTGTTAAAACAAAAAATTATTGAACAGCTGCTGCGCAGCGAAGAAATAGAAGCAGCTGAGAAATTTATGAAACTAGGGGAACTGCAACCATTAGGGCTGTTAGAATACGTGATGTGGTCAAAAAGCTTTACAAAAAAGCTAGAGGCGCAGATACATCAATGGAATATGAGCCTTGTTACGACGGAAACCTCATTATTTCAAGTACCTACGAAACCAAGCAAAGCTTTAATAGCCTTCTATCATCATCTCATAAAAAGCAATGGGAAGAGAAGTGAAGATCCTCTTACAGAGGTAACATGTGCTAAAGTCCATAGAGAAATAGGGTGCTTTTATGAAAAAATAGAGAGAAAGCAGGAGGCGCTTTCGGCATATCTTAGAGCATTGCAATGGAACCCCATAGATGATTTGGTACAGGAAAAAGTAATGCGTATATTTCACCACAATCCTAATGAATTTGATGTTTTTTTAAAGAGAGAAGCCTGGTTTTTGGAAGGTGATTGGTTTCAACATAAAAAGACGTTTATTTGTTATATGCAAGGGCTCATTCATTTTAAAAATCGCCAGTTTGAAGAGACAGTGACCTCATTTCTTAAGATAGAGAAAAAGGAAACAAGTTATCCTATAGCCCTTGCTTATATCATCAGTAGTCTATGGCTTATGGGAAAAGAAACAGAAGCAGAAGGCTGGTTAAAGAAAGTAAGTAAAAGCGTTGGAGTGCTTTCACTCTTTTCTCATATTTGTAAAAGTTATGCTTTAGATACATTAAATGAGGGACATCAGCAATATCCCTATAGTCAGCTAATTCTGTTGGAAAAGCAAAGACTAGATAATAGTAACTATATAAGTTGCAATAAAACTTTTACAACTTAGTGTGAGATAGCGGAGTCATGGGGACGGTTCATCTGGCACGTATGGTTTTTATGTGCCTGAGGAACTGTTCCCGTGGCGTAGCGGATGTAACATATTTACTACAACTTATATAGTTATCGAAATTTATTCACAGATATAAGCTATGTTAAAACCCAGCGTTGATTTTATATTATAAAAAAAGGATGTGCTGTAGCTTTGCACATCCTTTCATTGGACAACTAGGTTGTTACTGTAGTTGTAGAAGTAGAAGTTGGTGCAAAGTTGTTTACAACTAAGGTGATAGGTGCACTAACTGGAATAGTAGATGCTTGTGTGATAGCAACAGAAGAACCAGTTGCAGCAACTGTAAATAGACTAGATTGTTGTAATGCACCATTGACAAATAATAAATAATAACCATTGTCATCTGCTGTAGTCACAAGGTTTGAAGTTACTGCATCACCAGCATCATCAAAAAATGAGGTAGATGGGATTGTCAAGGTGTCGCCAGTTAGATCATTATCATCAAAATTGTAAAAATACTTTTCTACTTCAGGATTGGTAGAAGTTTCTGTTTCTGTAACAGCATCCATAACAAGCTTAAATAATGTTGTAGCCATATGTTTTCCTCCCTTCTTATTAAATTAATCCTTTTATACTGTAGTATATTAAACGAGTATTTAATTTGACACTAGTAGTTAAATACACGATTGTTTTTTATAATGATTCAAAGGATCCATGGAGAAAGTAAAAAAGGTAGTAAGCACACTTACAGAAGTATAATCCTGTAGCTATTTGCTTATGATCTTTGAAAAATTCGGTAATAATGGATACAATAAAAGGAGAAATATTTAAAGGAGGGAATCTGTTGAAATCATTTCAAGAACTTGAAAAAATACTAACGCAACTTGATGGGAGAGGGTACAAGGCATATAAGGATTTGCAGGGTCAATATCAATGGCGAGATTTTACCCTATCCATTGACTATGTACAGGGGGACCCTTTTGCTTCCCCATCTAGAATCCGAGTAACTGTACCTGGAGAAAAAGGAGGGTTTCCCACAGAATTATATGATACTCCCCACAAGCGAAGGGCAGTGATAGATTTTTTGAGTAGAGTCGTTGCTAAGAATATATACAGGATTTATGACCATGTAGGAGGATCTGGAAAAAGTGGACTTCTTTCCATTGGCCATTGCGGGCAGGAGATTTTAGAGAGAAACTATATTGTGATTGACCAAAACCGAGTTGAAGCACGACTTGAGGTAGGCTTACCTGCAGCAGGGAGAAAAATTCTGGGGAGAGAGGCAAAGGAAATTTTCCTTGAAGCTATTCCTAAAATTGTAGAAGCCTCTCTATTTTTTAAAGCCATTTCAAAGGAGGGTCTTTTTAGGCAGGTAAACTTGGTGGAAGATCAGTACTTTTTACGTCAGGAGATGGAAAGATACAAGCTAGTGGCTTTTGTTGCTAATGGAAGTATACTTCCTCGAGAAAGTGGCGTATCCCAAAAACCTATGGCAAGGGGAGCAGTAGCTTTTCAAAGTCCAAAGGAATATGAAATAGAGTTACATCTTCCAAATTATGGATATATCAAGGGCATGGGGATTCCTGAGGGCGTCACCCTCATCGTAGGAGGGGGTTTTCATGGCAAATCTACTTTGCTTCAAGCGCTGGAGCTTGGTATCTATGATCATATTGAGGGGGACGGCAGAGAATATCTTGTGGCTAGGGAAAATGCTGTAAAAATAAAGGCAGAAAATGGAAGGAGGGTAGAAAAGGTCAACATCTCACCTTTTATTAACAATCTTCCTATGGGGCAGGACACCGTAAGATTTTCCACGGAAAATGCCAGCGGCAGTACTTCACAAGCAGCAAATATTATGGAGGCATTGGAAATAGGAACAGACCTGCTATTGATCGATGAAGATACCAGCGCTACCAACTTTATGATCCGAGATGGAAGAATGCAGCAGCTGGTTCAAAAAGAAAAGGAACCCATTACGCCGTTTATTGATAGGGTACGGAGCTTTTATGAAGAAAAAGGGATTTCTACCATACTGGTAATCGGAGGATCAGGAGATTATTTTGAAGTCGCCGACCATGTGATTATGATGGACGAATATAGACCCAAAGAGGTAACCCTAAAGGCAAAAGAGATTATAAAGGGACTTCAAAACCCTAGAAAGATAGAGGAAACCTCTTGTTTGCAGGAAAGTCCCCCTAGAACTCTGCTAAAGGCTACATTTCCCATGGAGAAAAGAGGTATCAAAATAAAACCAAGAGGGATCCATTACATTACCTACAATAAAACAGAGATTGACCTTCGAGATCTAGAACAGCTAGTTGACTTCAATCAAACCAATAGCATCTGCTTTATACTACAATATATTATGGAAAAACCTGTAAAGGATCAAACAGCCCTTCCAGAAGTGGTGGAAAAGGTATATAAAGATATAATGACGAAGGGATTAGACGAGGTATCCCCCTTTAGAGGTCATCCAGGGAACATGGCCCTTCCACGAAGATATGAAATTGCTGGTGCATTAAACCGTTTCAGAAACTTGAAGATAAAATGAAACTTCATTCATAAGTAGATGGCCAAAAGTTTGCACTTTAATTTTTTGGCAGTCACTTAGTTTGTTTATCTAGTGGGAGTTTTTACTCCCACTGAATTGTAGCCGAATCTACTTCGAGGATGTAGTGCTTGATCTCCCACTTTTGTAAGTGGTGAGATGAATTGGCAAGATTTTGATTTTGTGCTGCACTATAAATATGATAGTTCTTTGATAACTGGATATATAGGGTTGCATGGAGAAACCGATATTATCGGCATCTAGGGCAGGTACTGCCCGAAGTTACGCCTGTGGAGACTGAGGTTACGAAGTCGTGGAAGCAGGAAGCCATCCACCTCTATAGGTGGTGGTAGTTCACTTAGCTCTATATAAGACTAACAATAGATTCTTTACGAATCTCCCAAAGGGCAGCTTGCTTATATGGTGAAGAACCAATTCTATTTTCAAATAATCTATCCCAGCTTTTTTTTACTTTACTTTTCAAATGGGGATAATAGTTAGTCATATATATATTTGTTTCATCATGAATTCCTTGCTTCTCCAAGAGATTCTCATGGTTTTTTCTATCCCGTTCATTTTCAGGTATGTAAGAAAGATTAAGAATGCGATTCCACTTTTCACGATCAAATAGAATAGATTCTTTTTTACTTACTTTTATTTCTAGAATATAACAGCCAGGATGATGATCTACATACTTTAGATCTGTGAATAACCAGATAGGATACTCAGCCCCTGGAGGTTTAGGCACTATTTTTTCTGCCTTTTTTATAAACCAGTTATAGGGTTCTAAAAAAACATTAGAGACTTCACCATATTTTTTTGTAATGAATTCCTTTTTAACATGGTATACTCCAGTTGTATTGATCGTATCAATAACAATGCTGTTTTGAGAAGTCCACAGAGTAATTTTTTCATCACAAACTTCTATATTCTCTGACATAATATACACGCCTCTCAGATAAAATTTTTACTTGAACTATTGCTAGAGGATATTCACAATCCATTCCTTTTTGATTTCCCACAGGGTAGCCTGTGTAATGCCACTGGTAGGTAGATTGCTATCAAAAATCCTATTCCAGCTTTTTATAATTTTATTTCTTAATAGTGGATAGAAGTTTCCTTTATGACTCATGTATAGAGCCGATTCATCTCTAATACCATACCTTTTTAGTTCTTCGTTATGCTTTTTTTCATCCTCCTTATCTAAAGGAACATACCAATAATTAACTACATAGCCCCATCTCTCAAAATCTGTAATAACAACATACTCTCTAGGGACCTCCAGTTCTAGCACGATAGTATCCTCTGTAGGTTGAAGCATAGTTTCTGATGAGGTTGATAGCCAGATTGGATACTTTATTATCTCATCAGGTCTTGGAACAATTTTTTCAGCTTCCTTCACATACCAATCATATAGCTTTAAATAGTACTCAGAAATATCATCCATCTTTTCAGTGATGTATTCCTTTTTTGCATGATAGATACCATTTTCCTCTAATTCCTTTAATACTTGTTTATGTTGTCTTGTCCATAACTTGACCTTGTTATTGGAAGAACTATAATTAGTTAACATATCTAGCCCCCTAACATGAAAATTAATACTTTAAAAAGGAAATATAAAAGATATGAGCAATTATTGTGCTATAAAGACTTATTACAAAATCATAATGATCTTATTTAAAATATAATCGAATTTAAAATTTAAGTATAATTTATTATAACATGATACTGAGAAATATTTCCATAGTATTAGAAAAATATTAATAATTATACTTTTCGATAGATGAGATAAAATGCGCAAAAATATATTGAATTCTTCCATTGTGTTTTGTCAATAACCTAGTTATCTTATGGTGCCTAAAAAAGAAAATGTGTCATTATATTATTCTATACAAGAAGAAAGAAATCTTTATAAAAAAAACAATAGCATTTAATTTGATTATATATACAAATGAGACAAGTCTTGTTTTTCTTAGACTTGTCTCATTTGTGGTTTAGATATTACTTTACAGATGTTTTCTTTTGTAGGTATACTGCAGATTAGCTAATTTATCATGGTTTATAGATACATTTTTTAAAAAAGCAAGTTTATTGCGATACAATAATGAATATTGTGTCTTAAGTGTATTGCAAAAATATCGAAATTGGTGTAATCTTTATTAAAGACATGAATTTATGGGGGGGACTTTGATCAATGAAAAAACAATTTATCGTTATTTTAATCATCCTTTTAGCGAGTATTTTGGGTGGATGCAGGGAAGAAAAAGAAGAAATGATAAGAATGGGTTTTGTGCCCATGCGGGATGGGGATAAGTTAATTGAATCTGTTGAGCCATTAGCTGAAATGTTGTCAGAGGAGATTGGTATAAAGGTTGAAGCTTTTACAGCTACAAATTATGTTGGCGTAGTAGAAGGATTGGGTTCAGGTCAGGTAGATTTTGGATTTATGCCTCCATTTGCTTATGTTTTGGCCAATAGTGAAAGTAATGCCGAGGTTATATTGACAGCTTTAAATAGCAGTGGGGAAAGTAGTTATCGCTCACAATTTTTAGTGAGAAAGGATGCGAACATCAATAGTTTTCAAGATATCAAGAATAAAAAGGTGGCCTTTGTAGATCCTTCGTCTACATCAGGCTATTTATTCCCAGGTGCTCACCTCATAGGAGAAGGAATTGATATAGAAAAAGACATTGCGTACTTTTATAGTGGCGGACACGATAAAGCTTTACAACTCCTTCTAAATGGTGATGTTGATGTTGCTACTACTTTTGTTGATGCAAGACAGAGATATGAAAAAGACTTTCCTAATGCTATGAATGAAACAGAGATACTAGGATATACCAAGGATATTCCTAACATAAGTGTTACCTTAAGAGGTGATATGGATGCTGCTACACAAGAAAAAATTAAAAGTGCTTTATTAAACATAGCAGAAACCGAGGAAGGTGCTAAGCTACTAAAAGAACTATTTAATATCTATGGCTTTTCTGAAGCAACAGATGAAGATTATGATATTATTAGAGAAACAGCAAAATCAATGAATGTTGACTTAAAAGAGAGCAATTAGGAGTTGAAAAAAATGATTAAGCTGGAGGATGTCTCTGTTTTATATAATAAAAAAGTTTTAGCGGTGGATAATATCAGCTTAAATATTGACAAGGGAGAGTTTGTTGGTATCATAGGCTTAAGTGGAAGCGGAAAGTCAAGCTTACTGAAAACAGTGAATCTACTGGTGAAGCCATCTAATGGAAGGATCTATGTCGAAGGTACAAATATAGGTCTATTAAAGGATAAGAAACTTAGAAATATAAGAAGAAAAATAGGCTTTATCTTTCAAGATTATAATCTTGTAGATCGATCATCTGTATTAGAAAATGTTTTGGTAGGAAGACTTGGTTACAAGTCTTCCTTAAAATCCTTCTTCGGATTATTTGATGATGAAGACTATAAAGTAGCAGTAAATGCACTGGAACAGGTTGGGCTGAAGGAAAAGGTGTTTTCTAGGGCCGATGAATTAAGTGGCGGACAGAAACAAAGAGTTGCTATTGCTAAAACGCTATGCCAAAAACCTAAAATCATTTTGGCAGACGAACCGGTATCTAGCCTAGATGTATCATCAGCGCAAACGGTTATGGATTATTTTAAAAAAATTAATGAAAAAAGCCAGATAACCATTATGATCAATCTTCATGACGTAAGTTTAGCAAAAAAATACTGCTCAAGAATTATTGCTCTAAAACATGGTAAGATTTTTTTTGATAAAAAAGTAGGTGATATAGATGATGACCAGTTACAAGAGCTATATCAATAAAAACAATAAAAAAACCTATCTTTTTTTAGGTATTGTGGCTGTACAGCTGATTTTTTTAGGTTTTATGATAGATTTTAGTTTTATTAGAATTTATCAAGGCCTACCTGGTATGTATAATTTATTGGAAAGAATGATATCTCCCAACTTCTCCTATGTACAGGAAGTGTTTTCTAAGCTTCTGGAAACAATAGAAATTGCAATTGTTTCTTCCTTGACAGGAGTTGTATTAGCGATTCCCTTTGCACTATTAACTGCTAGGAATATTGCCCCAAATAAATATTTGTCCATTCTATTCAATATCTTTTTTTCTTTTTTACGAACCATTCCAAATCTTATTTGGGCTGCCCTTTTAGTAAGTGTTTTTAGTATAGGACAATTTTCAGGCATTTTAGCACTAACAATGACAGCCTTTTTAATCGCTTTAAAACTTTTTAGAGAAAATATAGAGACCATTAATGAAAACCTCCTAAACGCAACAAAATCAGTAGGTGCAAATCAGATTCAGGTGCTTAGGTATTGTGTATTACCTACTATTTTAGAGCTTTCTGTTTCAATTTTTTTTATAGTGCTGGAGATCAATATAAGAAGTGCTACTGTCCTCGGCCTTGTTGGAGCAGGTGGCATAGGTCAGATTATGTGGAGGGATTTAAACCATTTAAGATATGATAATTTAGCTACACTGATTTTAATCTTATTTTTTACAGTTATTTCAATAGATGCTCTAAGTTTCGTCGTCAGAAGTTCTATAAAAAAATCCTTTATCGTTTTTTCGTCTCTTGAAGCCCATAAAAAGTTTTGCAAAGTAAGGATTGTTATGACAATATTTATAGGACTATTTATCCTGCTTTGGATAGTAAACACGATAGATATCCAGCATGGGAGATTAAAAGTTGGATTGGAACAAGGCCATTTTATGATCAGCAGTATGATGAGAATAGAATTATCCTATTTACCTAAACTTCTTGAAGGAATTCGTGAAAGTTTTTTTATTGCTATCTTTGCAACAATAACAGGTGCTATAGGTGCTCTGTTTTTATCCTTTTTTGCTGCAAATAATACATCGCCTTTTAGAGCCATGGCTTTAGTCTCCAAAGGTATAACAAATATTTTAAGAACATTTCCACCTATCATAACTGCGATTATACTTTTTCGTGGGGTAGGACCTGGTCCTTTAGCGGGAGGTATGGCACTTAGCATTTATACAACAGGGGTGCTTACAAAGTTATATAGTGAAGTAATTGAAAACCTCCATGAAAATATTAAAAATAGTGTATTAGTTACTGGCTGCACCAGCTTCAGTAGTTTTAGACATGGGATTTTACCACAGACCCTGCCTACCTTTATCAGTTTAATTCTATATAGATTAGAATCAAACATCAGAACATCAACAATACTGGGAATCATAGGAGCAGGGGGCATAGGAACGATTTTAACGATGAATATCACTTGGAGAAATTGGGAGAGGGTTGGCCTGCTTATTTTGGGTATTGCTATAATGATTATAGCAATAGATACTCTGAGTTATTACCTACGCAAAAAGATTTCATAGTTTAAAAGAAAAAGATATTTTCAAGCATAGATTTAAATTGTTAACAGGCAGATATTTAGTTTCTATGAAACTGAGTATTTGCCTGTTTTCATGTTTTCTTGTATGGAATTCATCATATTCGAAGCAAGTCCACCTAAATGCCTAAAGTTTTTCTTATTAAAAAATTTTCGTTTTTAATAATTATAATCACTGTATACCGTTGTCCTTTAATCTACTATATACTATAATAAAATCATCAATATAAATTTTAACCATAATTTGTCACTTAGCAATCTTTCTCAGTCTGACCTAAGGACAAATAAGATTTTTGAAAGCAATTTCCCTAAATTAATGCTTATTATAATAAAATTAAAACAGGGTAGAAAGCAGGGGCTTTGATAGGATGTGACTTCATTGGGGGGTGGGCTTGTTGTTTGATCTTAAAAAGCATATAAAGATATATAGCTTAATAACCGTATTTTTTATCTATATGATTGCTCTGTTATTTAATAATGATAAGTGGGGCAATATTTTATCTCCAGTGGTAGCGTTTACATCAGCCACCATTATATGGCTAGAATCAAAAAAAAATTTGTACATACAAATGGAGTTGGAGGGCGTTATTTTTCGTTGCTTTAAGCTGGGGAATTGTAGATATTTTATGGTTTATCACGGAAAATGTATTTTTAACAGATCCTCGAACCCTCACTATATTTATGTATCTCTATTTAATATGCAATATAATGCTGTTTATTTCCTGTGGGTTATATTTTTACTATAATATAAAAAAATGGCATACAGTACAACTGCTTTTAGATGTAATTGCTGTTGGAACCACCATCATTGTATCCATATGGGCGATTATGTTTTCTAAAATGGATATAAGTTCTTTTTTGAATGGCGATTTTTTAAGTACTTTTCTGTATTTATTTTTTGATTTCTTATCCATAAGTATTATTCTTATCATGTATAATTCTTCAAAAGTAAAAAATGTTAGCAAAACTATGCATCTGATTGTGACAAGCATAATTATTTTTACCCTTTGCGATCTTTATTATATTTACCTTACTTTTATGGATAAATATAATGCTAATACACTCATTGACGGTTTTTATATGTTTACTATAGTATTATTGGCTTTTGCCGCTATGGAGGAAGCAGAGAATCCTAGTAGAGAAACTGAAGTATGCAAGATGGAGCTTCCTGAAAACTATGGTAGGCCTAATATTGTAACATGGTTATTCCTTGTGCCGTTGGTTTTTTATTTTGCTGGTATCATGAGTAATCTTGTCTTTATCCATATGATAGGTGTAATCATAATTTACCAATTAATTAGAGGATATGTGCAAACAGCCATAAAAAACGAATATCTTTTAAGAAGAGAAAAACAGCTCAATGATATATTAGACCAAACTGTTCAAGAACGTACGAAGGAGCTTGTTCAAGTAAATAAAACTTTGGAGAGTTTATCTAAAAGGGATGCTTTAACAGGTCTTTTTAACCGTAGGTACTTTATTCAGTATATTGATTCTCTAATAGATTCCTCTGAAGAAAAAATTTTTTCTGTTTTCTATATGGACCTTGATAGATTTAAAGCGATTAACGATGCCCACGGACATGAAATGGGTGATGAAATTTTAAAAAAAATTGCCCAAAGGCTGGAAATTTGGTGTCCTTCCAATGGTATTCTTTCAAGGGTCGGTGGGGATGAATTTGCTATGGTGGTGAATGAAAATATTTCAGAAGAGACGCTTTGTCAGTATGCCAAAGAGATCATAAAACTATGTGAAACAACGATATCTATACCTCCCTATAGTTTTCAGTTGGGGGTGAGTATTGGTATAGCTCTATTTCCAAGAGATGCTGATGAAAGGAATACATTGATAAAATATGCTGATATGGCCATGTATCAGGCAAAAAAGAATTATCTTGCTAAACGTTTTGTTTTTTTTGATAGTTGGCTTAGTGAAGAAATTCAACGAAAACATGAGATTGAACTTTTGCTTCGACATATTGACTTTAGACAAGAGTTTCAGCTCTACTATCAACCGCAATATAGAATAGTGGATAATGCTTTAGTAGGGATGGAGGCATTGATTCGATGGAATAACCCTAATAAAGGATGGATACTGCCGGGGGAATTTATTCCCATAGCGGAAGAAACTTCTATGATTATAAAAATAGGCGAATGGGTTATTGATGAGGCATTGAAACAAATTAAAGTGTGGAATGAAGAATATGGTTTGGATCTTAAAATGGGCATTAATATATCTCCGAAACAAATTGATCAGGAGGATTTTGTTAATTGGTTGAAGCAAAAAATTACTGCAAGTAGTGTTAAGCCAGCGTGGATTGATTTGGAAATAACTGAAAACAGTACCATGAATTCAGAAACTTCTATGGAGGAACTGTTTACAGCTCTTGCAGAAATTGACATTAATATCTCTATAGACGACTTTGGGACAGGTTATTCATCCCTAAGCTACATAAAAAGATTTGACATAGATAGGCTTAAGATAGCAAAGGAACTTATAGATAATATAGCAAACGATAAAAACACTTTGCTTATTGTTAAAGCCATCATCATGATGGCCAATGGACTAGGTCTAAAGACGATCGCTGAAGGTGTGGAGGAAAAAGAACAATTAAGCATATTAAAAGAGCTTTGTTGTGATGAGATTCAAGGCTATATATACGGCCGGCCTGTAGCTGCAGATGTTTTTGAGAGAGAATATTTGATGAAACACAGAAGGAGCAAGACAGTCGTTGCTTATCTAAAGGGCTAAATAGCATTTAACCGATGTGCAATGAAAAAACTACTAGAAGATAGATAAAAGGGTATTATAGCAATAAGCGCTATAGTACCCTTTTAAAACCCACTAGAAGTCTAAGATTTTTTTTTGTTATTTTCGCTGCTATGATATTTTTGCTTGATAAACTCGATATAGTCCTCAATCTGCTTAATCGCTTCATCAGGAAGGTCTTTATTATCTAAACCGTAGCGAGCCTTCGTTTCAGTAATGCAATTTTTAGAAGAATAGGAATGAGGTGTGTCAGAATGTCCAAGAAGGTAATCTATAGATACATCAAAAAATTCTGCTATTTTTTTTAGTGTATCATAATCTGGTTCTTTTCTTTCCGTTTCATATCCAGCAACAGTAGAGCGAGTTTTATTGAGTTGAATTGCTAAGTCTTCTTGTGTTAATTTTTTTTCTTTTCTAAGTTGTTTTAATCTATGGGAAAAGTTCATAAAAGCACCCCCTACTTGATATATTTTACTTGATAATGCTTTTGAAATAAATCATTTGGGAATTAGTGTCCCGAAAAGCAAATATTTTATCAAAAAAGTATCGACAATGTTTCTTATTGGGACTATAATTAAACTAGTATTGTTTTTTTAAAAGCGATCATCGGTACAGGAGGAAAAAAAGATGGATAAAATAAGTGCATTAAAGGAATCTTTAAATGATTTATTAAAAGCAAATGATTTTATAAAAGATGAAGTAATTAAACTAAGCAAAGAATTAGATCAACATATTGTAAAAGAACAGAAAAGACGGCTACGACAGCTATCATTAAGAACAGGCAGCTCAAGTAAAAAAGCTAAGTAATTGCCAAGAGCTAAGGAGAAGATTTTCCTCAGTCTTGGCTTTGATTTATTTTTTATAGGCATAGATAGCAAAGAGAATGAAGGGGATAAGGAAAAAATTTACTAAAGAAATATAAGTGTAGTAGCTTAAGAACCTAAATAATACAAATAAGTTATTTCCTACAAACCAAGCAGCAATGCCTGTAGCAAAACTGATGATGACAATCGTATATTTATGTCGTAAATTAAGGGCTGAAAGGATTTTCATTAAGGTATAAAAGGTGACAACATAGCGAATATACCAACCGCCAACAATTTGAAGCATAACATAAAGCTCTCCCGCTTCGATAAACCTAAAATGGCTGACCATTTGGGTTTGCAGCAGCTTAGGGTAGGGGATAGACTTAAGTCTGGTGATTTCAAAAGTCATAAAAGCTCCTGTGATAGATACAATCAACATCTGTATCACAAACACCATACCAAGTATTGAATATAAAAATAATTTTCTTTTATCTTTAATTTCTGTTAAGTAGGGAAATACTATGGTTAAGCTTCCATAAAGTCCTAAGATCTGTAAAATGGATAAGATGAAACCCTTAGTAATACCATCAGCAAAAATAGGAAAAAGCAGTTTGGTATCCTTATAAGGAGCTGTTAACATCCCTAGATTCATACCTGCAAGGTTAATTAAGGTAATACCTATCAGTGTTATGGTGACAATAGATACTAAATCTCTTCCCGCTGAATAGGCAGCAGGAATGACAAAAAATAAAATAAAAAACCATACAGGTGTTTCCAATAACATATTTGTATGCATAGAATTGGCTTCTACAGCGGCAGATTCCACTAATGTTAAAAAAAGTGTCATAGCAAATAAACATAGCAGCAGTTTTCCAAGTTTTTGTCCAGCAGCCGTTCTGTAGATAGCAATAAAGTCATAGTTATTGTTTTTTTCGCAGACCTTCAAGAAAAAAATCAAATACAGCAATATGATGACGGAGGAGATAATGACTGCAACCCAGCTGTCATAACCCCCATTTAAAATAAATACTTTAGGATAGGTTTTCTGAGATACGACAGTGACTGCAAGTATAAGAAAAGCAAAATGTTTCGCATTAAATTTATCCATAAAGACAACCTTTCTTTTGTAAAATGAAGGTAATATTCAATCATTATTTCCAATTAAGATAAGCTTATACAGTAAAAGAAGATGAAGGATGATATAGGTGAGTAAAAAGAAAATTTATTTTAAGAAGTATGAAGATAACCTTAAGGCAATAAAAGAACAATTAAAAAACAATGATGATGTGATATACCGAAGGATTGATACAGAAAAAGGTCCCATTACTGCCATCTATATCAGCAACATTTGTAGCCAAAATTTCATTAGCCATGCTATTATAAAGCCCTTAGTAGCATGCAAAGATTTTCCAGAGGATATAGAAAAAATTAAAAACGACCATATTTTTGCAGATGATACAGCCTTAGGAACAGACTTGGATGAAGCAGTAAAACAGATTTTATTTGCGAATGTAGTACTGCTTTTTAGTTTTGCAGATCAATTTATTTATTGTGATGCAGAGGAGTATAGTTTTAGAGATATTCAAGAGCCCCCTACGGAGACTGTCATCAAAGGTCCTCGAGAAGGTTTTACTGAAGACCTATCCACGAATATTTCTTTAATTAGGCGACGTATTCGTAACCCAAAATTAAAATTTGAAAAAATGTTAATAGGCAAACAAAGTGATACACCTGTGATGCTGGTGTATATAGAGGACCAGGCCCCCACAGAGCTGGTGGCGTTTGTTAGAGATCGACTGCAAAATGCAAAAATAAAATTTTTGCTGGAATCAAAGGCGCTGGATGAAGCTCTTCAAACCAAGAAAAGTATCTTTGATACCTTAGGTTATACCGAAAAACCAGATAAGGTCGTTGGAAGCCTAATAGAAGGAAGAGTGGCTATCCTCCAGGAGAATACCCCCTTTGTTGTGACTGCTCCTCACTTTTTTGTGGAATACTTTAGTGTGGGTGAAGATTATTATTTAAATAGCTATGGACAAAGTTATTTTAGGCTGGTTCGTTGGATTGCCTTCTTTATTGCTCTGCTGTTGCCGGGGCTCTATTTGTCTTTGATTGCTTATCATTTTAAATTAGTACCCTATATTTTTGCTTTTCGTATGGCAATCACCAGGTCAGGGGTTCCTTTTCCTGCCATTGTAGAAATTATGATTATGATGTTATTTTTTCAGATACTGCGGGAAGCTGGAATTCGGTTACCTCAACCAATAGGCTCTGCCCTTAGTATTGTAGGGGCATTAATTCTAGGTGATGCTGCTATTGGTGCCGGATTAGCTTCTGAGATTACCGTGCTTATTATTGCTTTGTCTTCTATTTCATTGTTTTTGGTACCGAAAATGTATGCGGGTATTCTTTTGTGGTCCAATACGATCTTGTTGATGGCAGCTGTTCTAGGATTACCAGGTTTTTATATAGGATTTATTTTGTTTTGCTCCCATATATCTGATTTAACTACCTGTGGTTATCCTTACTTATATCCTTTAGGGACCTTTAGGTCCTTTAATTTCCAGGATTTAATTTTGAGAGATGATCTTAATGATATTTCTAAAAACATTTTTTATAAGGATGAAAAATAATGAAGGCAAAAGTGATCATTGTAATGCTATTATGCAGTATTTTTTTAACCAGTTGTTTTAACTATATAGATATTAATCGTGTAATTTTTGTTACTGCTATAATAATTGATGTGGATGAAGAGGGAAATCCCATTCTTATGGTGGAAGCCTTTCATTCCTTCCGCAGTAATGAAAGCAATACAGAAAGAGGAAATAGAGTTTTTTATGAAAGTAAAGGAGAAACTATTTTTGAAGCGGTACGCAAACTGAATCTTTTCTCCAGCTACAAAATTAATTACACACAAAACAGGGCCATCATCTTTACTGAAAGGGCGGCAAGACATGGTTTGAAGGAATTTCTTGATTTTTTGCATCGAGATCAGGAACTCTTAATAAGAACTTTAGTTTTAGTTTTTATGGGAGATGATCCAAAAACCTTGATGCAGGTAAAGCTAAAGGAGAATGAGTACCTAGGGCTATATCTATATGAAACTCAGGAAAATCCTGCTGTATCAGGAAAAAGAGCTAAGGAACTATTGAATACATATCTTAACAATCGTTTAAAAGGAAAAAGGGTAGACGTATTAAGCACCTGTAGCCATGCTATAAATATGGACGAGGACAAGATCAAATTATCCGGTGCGGCTGTTATGCAGGATGATAAATTAGTAAGCACCCTAAGTGCTGAAGAAGTAAGAAACTATCACTTACTAATGGATATATCACACATAGGTTTGCTGCTTTTACCGCATCCCGTTTACCAGGATAAAAAAGTAGTACTGGAAGTATTGAGGGGGAATACAAGTACTGCTATTGAACTGAAAAATAATAAAGTCATTTTAAGAAAATCCATCAATATAAAAACTACCTTTGGGGAAACTCAGGAAAGCATTATTTTAGACCAGGCTACCGCTGAAAAACTCGAAGAAGAAGCAGCTTTATTATTGAAAAATCAATGTAGAGATTTGTTTGATGCCTATAAAGAAAAAGGTATTGATCTATTCGATGTTCAAGACGTCTTTAACGCCAAGTATCCAACAGTTGATATACCCAATGTTGTTGAAATCACTGACTTAGAATTAGACGTGACGGTTCAAGTGGAAGGAAGTACAGATATAACGAATTTTAGATAGTTTTCTTCATAGAAAATAAGGTAGAAGGAGTTAGCCAAAGCTTAAGATGAATCCTTGGCTAAAAAATATAGCTATGGATTGCAAATATAGTTCTTAGTATGTTAAAATTCAAGCGTGCATTCATATAAAAAAGCATTCTATTTTAATTATAAGGAGGACTTTTAATGCGATTACAGGAATTAGCGAAGGAATTACAGGCTGATCTAGAAGCTGGTATAGTAAACTTTATTATTTACCAAGAGGGAAGACAGTGGAAATATATAAGGTATGATAGCTGCAGCAATGATGTAAATGAAGAGGAAGAGAAAAAATACATGTTGATCAAGAATAGGGTGGATGATCAAGCGGTTATTGTTAATGGAAAAAGGGATTTCACTTCTTATGATTTAAAGGATATACAACAGCAGATCAAAAACCTACATGGATAAAAAGGTCAAGGAAACATATTAAAGAGGCCACTGAAAAAGTGTAGCGTTAACTTAATCCATAATTTATCATCCTTTGCTATGCTCAGGATGATAAATTGGGAGAGTTTTTGAAAATAATTAGATTAAGTTAACGCCTATGATATTTAATATACCTTTGTAATATTATAACCTAAGCTTTTGAATTTTGTAATAATTTCCTCAATATGCTTATGACCATTGGTTTCAACCGTTACTTGAAGCTGTACATCCATCAGACGATCAAAGGTTTGAAATTGATTATGGTCCAGCTTCACGACATTTGCGTTTAACTCCGTTAAGATACTGGAAACCCTTAAAAGTTCGCCAGGCACATCAGGTAGATTTACTGAAAAGCAAAAGATCCGACCCCGTGAAAGAAGTCCGCGATTAATCATAGAGGAAATAGATACCACATCAATATTACCCCCACTTACTATACACACTACTTTTTTATTTTTTTCTTTGATTTTTTTCAGTCCAGCCAGAGATAAAACCCCTGCATTTTCTCCAGTTAATTTATGTTTTTCTAAAAGCAACAAAAAGGCCTCCATGATTTCAAAGTCAGAAACTGTAACAATTTCATCCACATAATCCTTGATGATAGAAAAGGTAAGTTCTCCTGGTTTTTTCACTGCTGCACCATCGGCAATGGTACTGACGGTATCAAGATGGGTGATTTTGTTGCTTTCAACAGAGATTTTCATGGCATTAGCACCCTCTGGTTCTACCCCAATGATTTTGATACTGGGTTTTAACATTTTTGCAGCCAGGGCAATACCACTGGCAATACCTCCACCACCTATGGGTACCAATAGGCAGTCTACATCCTGTAATTCTTCGATAATTTCTAAGCTAATGGTTCCCTGACCTTCAATGACATCTAAATCATCAAAAGGGTGAATAAAAATAGCACCAAGTTCCTTTTGTAGTCTCAGGGCTTCTTTATAGGCTTCATCATAGCAATTTCCAAAAAGTCTTACATCAGCCCCGTAGCTTTTGGTTGCTTCCACCTTAATCAGAGGAGTTGTTTTGGGCATAACGATGGTGGCTTTTACCCCAAGCATTTCAGCGGCATAAGCAACGCCTTGCGCATGATTCCCTGCGGAGGAGGCAATAAGACCTTTTTTTCTTTCCTCTAAGGACAATTTAGCAATTTTATTGTAAGCACCACGGATTTTAAAAGAACCAGTGGTTTGTAGGTTTTCTGGTTTGATATAAACTTGGTTTTCTGATTCTTTACTAAAAATGACGCTATGGATTAAGTCAGTTTTTTGTAAAATATTTTTTAGACGGTCTCTGGCGTTTTCAAAGGATAAGTGATTTAAGTAAGATTCTTGATTCATGGGTATACATCCTCCTTTAGGTCTTAAGCTGTTAAGTATTGCAATACATATAGAAAACTTTCCAACAAGCTTTTGTGTGGAAATAGACAATAAATACATAAATTATGAGAAATTAAAAAATCCGTCCTTAAAAGAAATTTCTTTTCTTTTAAGGACGGATATTATCCGCGGTACCACCTTAATTGTATCTATTTATAAAAATAGATACCTCTCCTTCAGTTCTAACAAACCTAAGCCTTTAACGGGGCTAGTCGATATCCTTTACTCACTTCAAAGGGTGCTTTCAAGGATATAACTCAAGAGTGATTTATATTTATAAACAGTATCGGTTTGCAGCAACCACCGACTCTCTGAGACTGCTTCACATAAATATATGTCTCTATCTTCGTCATCATCAATTATAAGAATTTATTAATTAATAGAATAATATGATTTTATCTTATTGTCAATAGAAAATTTTAAAAATTTTTAAAACACTAAATTTCTATTGCTACTTACGAGACAAAAGATTATAATAAAACTATACTACAAAGGTATAAAAGTACAATTTGTTATTATTCATTGATACAGGAGGGAAAAAATGACAACCCAAAGTGAAATAAAATACAATCGACTTATGGAAAAGGCAGAAGAATTGTTTGCAAAGTTGGGCTATAAGGCGGTTTCCATGGATGAGATTGCTGAAGCTGCAGGAATCAGCAAGATGACCATTTATAAACACTTTTCTTCAAAGGAAGCACTTTTTATGGAGGTTGTGCTAAGCATGATGCAAAAAGGTACGGCACTGATAGAAGAAGAAATGGGAAAAATACCAGGAACTTTAGAGAAAATAGATTTTTTAATGAGCTATAATATGGAAGCCTCTAAGAACTATTCCCTGGCTTTTTATAAGGATGTGATGTCAATTCCTTATGTTACAGAAAAACTGCTGGAAGAAAAGTATCGAATCAGTAGAATCATGTTTGAAAGAATTATCAAGGAGGGTGTAGAAAAGGGAGAAATCAGAGAGGTCAATGTATCTTTTATAGTAGATATGCTGATTATGATGGTGGAAACTTTTGGAGAAAAATATTTTAACAAAATAAACACGAAGGAGGAAATCGAAGGAATCACATCAGCTTTTTATGACTTTCTAAAGTACGGACTTTTAGGGGGGAAGAGGTGAAAACGCTATGGAAAACAGTATGAAAAATAGTGTTTTAATGAAGGTGGAGAATATAAGCAAGCTTTATCAAATGGGAGAGGTGACGGTAGCTGCTACGAAGGGGGTATCTCTTGAATTATATGAAGGAGAATTTGTTGTTATATTGGGGGCCAGCGGTTCCGGTAAAAGTACCCTCTTAAATATCCTAGGAGGCATGGATGTACCTACTGAAGGTAAGGTTTTTATGGAGGGAGAGGAAATTACTAAATATAATGACAAAAAATTGACCGCTTATCGTAGAGAAAAAATAGGTTTTGTCTTTCAATTTTATAATCTCATGGCGAATTTAACTGCCAGGGAAAATGTAGAATTGGCTACAGAAATCTGCAAAAATGCTTTAAATGTTGATGAGGTGCTGGAGGCGGTGGGTCTAGGGGATCGAAGAGAGCATTTTCCAGCCCAAATGAGTGGTGGTGAACAACAACGGGTGGCTATTGCCAGGGCAGTAGCAAAAAATCCTGCTTTGTTATTATGCGATGAACCTACAGGTGCCCTTGACTTCCAGACGGGAATAAAGATTTTAACACTATTAAGAGAAATCAATCAAAAATATAATAAAACCATTGTCATTATTACCCACAACGTACCTATTGGGGCAATGGCAGATCGTGTGATTAAGATGCGGAGTGGAGAAATTATTGAGACAAAGGTAAATGAGCATCCAATTCACCCTGAAGGGATTGAGTGGTGATGAAAAAATTAGATATAAGGCTACTTAGATTAATCAAGAATGCTAAAGGGCAGTTTATTTCTACTGCAGTCATGATTGTTTTAGCATTAACCATCTATGTGTCTTTTAGTATGGTGGCAGATAACTTATATAACACTATATTTCACTATTATGAAGTTACAAACTTTGGCGATGTTTTCATAGAAGTAGTAAGAGTGCCAAAGTCTGCAATAGATCAACTCCACACCATAGAAGGGGTAGAGGTGGCACAGGGGAGGGTCAGTAGTGATGTTCCTTTAAGGGTAGAGGATCCAAAAGAAAAAGTAAGGGTAAGAATTGTCTCTCTTCCACAAGAACCTCAGCCGATGAATGACCTATATATCATAGAGGGAAAAGATCTGCAGGAGGCGTCCAAGGCCACAGTGGTGTTACAACAATTCTCTGATGCTAGAGAAATTATGCTGGGAGATAAGATTGTACCTTATATTGCAGGAAAAGAGTATCCACTGGATGTAATAGGCATCGTAGGAAGTCCTGAATATATTTATTTGATGGAAAATGAACAAACCTTGTTGCCAGCACCGGAAAAGTTCGGGGTGATTTATGTAACAGAGGACTTTGCGCAATCGGTTTTAGGCTATCAAGGCAGCTATAATGAGATCATGATTAAAATAGATCAACAGCATAGCCATCGTATAGATCGTATCCTTGATGAGATAGAGGATCAATTAGATCGCTATGGGGTGAAGCGCACCATAAAAAGAGAGGATCAGCTAAGTCACCGCATGATGATGGAGGAGGTAGAACAGCTAGAAACCATGGCTACTGCTATTACGCTATTATTTTTAATCGTGGCAGCAGTGATCATTAACATTATCCTCTCTAGAATTGTAAAAAACGATAGGATGTCTATCGGGGTAATGAAGGCCTTAGGCTATAGCAATTTTAGTATACTGGGACATTATACGAAATTTTCCTTAATCATGGGTTTCGTAGGATCTGTTATTGGCATACTCTTAAGTTTACCCCTTTCTCAGGCCTTTACTAACTTATATATATTGTATATGAACATCCCTATGTTTCAGATGGAGGTTTATTTTATTTATTTTGTCTATGGTATTCTCTTAACCAGTGGATTTTGTGTGTTATCCGGATTGATGGGAGCTAGAAGTGTTTTGAAAATTTTACCGGCAGATTCTATGCGACCGGAGGCCCCTAAAACAGGCGGGAGAATTTGGTTAGAAAAAGTAAAATTTATTTGGAATAATATCTCTTTTAGTTGGAAAATGGTGATTAGAAATCTATTAAGAAATAAAAAAAGGGCTGTATTTCTAGTGGTAGGGATTGCTTTAACCTATGCAATTACCATGGTGCCGATTTTTATGTCCTCTGTATGGACAAATATATTTATGTTGCAATATGGGGAATTTCAAACGATGGACTATAACATCGACTTTGCCCAGCCTATGAACAACAGTGTGTTGAGGGAATTATCTCAAGTGATTGAGATAGATCGTATAGAACCTAAGACGGAGATTCCTTTTGAATTAAGAAATGGGTGGAGAAAAAAAGCAGTCAGTGTCATTGGTCTTCCAAGGGATACGGAATTTTATCATTTTGAAAGTCCTGAGGGGTATCCAGTAACCTTGCCTAGCAATGGTATTATTTTGGCGGAGAGATTAGCTGACATTTTAGGTGTTGGCATAGGGGATGAAATTTTAATCAAAAACTTTATGCCGGATCAAGAGGATAAGTTTGTTGAAGTAAAAGGGATTGTTGAACAATATTTAGGAACCAATGCCTATATGGATATTGAAGCAATCAATCGTTTGCTAGGTGAAAAAGGTGCGATTACTGGAGCGTTGATGGATTCAAGAGATGAGGTAGTGTTGAAGCTACAAAACGTAAAAAATATCCAACAAATACAATCAGTGGAGGATATGAAAAACAGCTTTTTAGAATTTATGGATATGATGATTTATTCTGTTGGAGTATTGATGCTATTTGGAGGAATTTTGGGATTTGCCATTGTCTATAATATCACCATTATCAGTATTAGTGAAAGGCTTATGGAGTTTTCTTCCTTAAGAGTGATGGGTTTCGATAAAAAGGAAATCTATAAAATGATCACGAGGGAAAATGGTTTGATGACTTTTTTAGGGATTCTTTTAGGAATACCTTTAGGTTATGGCATGTGTGCTGGCATTGTTTCTGCTCTTTCAACGGATTTATTTAGTATTCCCTTGGTTATTGCTCCAAGCAGTTATATCTTTACAACCATAGCTACGATTCTTTTTGTTATTATTGCACAACTGGCTACGATGCGAAAAATTTATCGTTTAAACTTCATGGATGCTTTAAAAAATAGAGTTTCTTAGCCTATATTTTACGTAAGGGATGTGAGTAAAGTGAAAAAGAAGATGATAGGAATAATAGGTGTCTTGAGTGTGATGGTTGTAATTGGATTTTTTATGATGAATAGAAATAAAGCAATCGAGGTGACGGTAGCAACAGTAGAAAAGGGGAACATCAGTGAATATGTGGAGGAGCTAGCAACTTTGATGATGGAAAATCAGGAAAGTGTTTATGCCCCTACGGCTGGCAAAGTGACAGCAGTACAGGTAAAGCTAGGAGACCAAGTGGAAAAAGGAGATGTATTGGTACGAATAGATGCACAACAGCTTTCAGAGCAAAAAATGTTATTGGAGGCTCAAAAAGCTGCGATAATGGCACAATATCATGAGGCCATAAAGCCTGTCAATGAGAAAGAAATAGAAAAGCTAGAACTGCTTCTGACAGCGCAGGAAAGAAATGTAGCAGAGGCGCAAAGAAAGCTAGAGAATAGCAAAAAACTTTATGAAGCAGGTGCCATCAGCAATGAAGAGTATCAAAGCGCTGTATTGCTTCTAGATACAGAAATGAACAGTCTTGAAAAAATAAAATTGGACTTAGAACTCATAAAAGAACCCATATCACCCAATATCGCCCCTCGGTATGAGGCACAATTACGACAATTTGATCTTCAAATACAAGAGCTTGCAAGACAGGCCAAAGATTTTGTTGTTTATGCCCCCATGCGTGGTACTGTGATGATGAAGGAAGTAGATGTGGGGAGCTATCTACAGCCAGGAGCACATATCATGGAACTAGGGGATAAAGGTCAGTTATATCTAGAAAGTGATATACTAGTGGGGGAGATAGGGAAGATAGAGATAGAAACACCTGTAGAGATCACCAATAAAGATTTAGGAATAGAAGGAATAAAAGGCAGTGTAAGAAAAATCCATCCCCAAGCCTTTAGCAAAATATCTGACTTAGGGATTGAACAAAAAAGAGTAAAGATAGAGATTCAGGTGGAGGATAGCATAGAGAATCTTAGACCTGGCTATGACTTAGATATAAAAGTCATCACCGATAGCAAAGAAAATGTTTTATTGATACCTGAAAATGCAGTGTTTCAAAAGGATAGAAAAACCTATGTCTTTGTGAATGAAAACAATACAGCTGTTTTAAGGGAGATCCAAAAAGGGATGGAGAGTCAAAGGTTGGTAGAAGTGATTAGTGGATTGCAGGAAGGAGAGGAAATCATCATCTCTCCAGATGAAAAATTAAAGGAAGGGATAAGTATTCAACCACTTTAACTTCAAAGCAAAAAGGATAGATGGTGTATAATCAAGCCATATCAACGTCTGTAGGAATAAAATTTTCCCGTGGACGTTGATGATTTTTTTGAATTTTTTATTATAAGTATATTCTTGTGGGAACATTATAAAAAATTGGAAGATTATGTACTTTTATCTCAAAAAATGATATCATGATACTAATATTATTATGTAGGATTAAGCTTTTTCTAAAATACAACCATAGGTGATGCTATAAGGGTAAATAGCTTATGAATTTGATAAAGGGGGAAAACTTATGAAAAATATAAAGTTTGATGACTTATATCCTGGAGATGTGCTTTTGTGCAGAGGTGAAGGATGGTTATCTGACCTGATTCTTCTTTTTGATGGAGGAACCTATAGTCATGCAGCGTTATATGCAGGAAAGGAAGGCGATAATCATTATGTTATTCAAGCAACACAAAAAGGAATATTAAAAACAGCACCAGATATACTAAGTTGTGAAATTTTTATAGACGTTTTTAGATTTAATAAAAAGAATCATAAGTTAGGGGAAAAAGAATACCCCTATCAACCGATAATTAGTGTAGGTCAGCACTATGTAGATGAAAAAACAAAGTATGCTTTTGATCATCTTATTTTTTTAGCTATTTTAGGAATTACTAGAGAAATCCCATTGGACATCACCAGCAAAAAAATCATGAGAAGTATCTTAGATAATGCTACAGCCTACCTTTTTAAGCTATTGGACAAGGGTACTACACCTATGGTGTGCTCTGAATTGGTATACAGATGCTTTGATGAAGCTGATTCAGAAAAAAAATACCAGCTAACTATTGAAGCCTTAACCCTAGAGGATTTCAAGGGAATATTAGATAAAGAAGCTTTGAAGATAGAAAGCACCAATGAAGTGGTAGAGGAACTAGATAAAGAACTGATACAGGCAAAGCAAAAATTTATGGAAGTATGGCGTAAAGTAAAGCAGGAAGAAAATACGATGCACGCACTCCCTTTAGATCCAGTTTCAGCCTGTGTAACGCCAAAGGATATTGAAAAATCTCCTGATCTAGAAAAATTAGGGAGATTACAGCTTTGATACTTTAACTTAGAAGGTGAGGATGTTGAAAATACAGGATAGGTGGGATCAATTTTATGACTTGTATGATAAGTACATAGCTTATTTGGTATTGATTAGTTGTTTTGCTGGCCTTTTTATGATGTTTACCAAAATGCAATATATCAGTGCTGATGCAAATATACCGCCTGCCCAAAAAGGGATGCTTGATATAAGTAATTTGGATTATGAACAGCAGGGTTTTATTGAGCTAAAGGGTGAGTGGGAGCTGTATCATAACCAATTGCTAGATGATGCAGATTTTGCAAAAAGAAGGGACGAGCTTGAAATATCTGATTATATCAACCTTCCAGGAGAAACTATTAGAGGAGCAGGTTATAGTACTTATCGATTAAGAATTAAGTCACAAAATATGCAGCATCTTGACTTAGGTATTTTTCTTCCCTATAGCTTAACCTCCTATAGGCTCATTATCAATAAAAAAGTCATCAGTGAAACAGCAGGTTTTAATTCAAAAAATGAAAGAGCTGAAGGAATTAAAAATAAGATTTTTCACATCGGTTCTATGCCTGAAGAATTTGAAATTATTTTAAATGTTCTGAATGAAGGAGATCATGTAGTAAATGATCCTATTTATTTAGGAGAATATTCTCGTATACTAGCAAAGCATACGAATAATCTTTTGCGCGATATGTTTCTTTTTAGTGCAATGATTGTTTTAGGTTTATATCATACCGTGCTATATCTATTTTTACCCAAAAAAAAATATGCAATGTTTTTTGGTATGCTATGTATTGTTATGGCAGTAAGAACATTTGTTACAAGCTACTCTGTTGTAATAACTAACTTCATAGATATAGGCTTTTGTTTATTTCATTATGTTAACTATGTAGGAGGAATTTTCGGTGTAATTTATTTGTGCAACTTTATACATTCTCTTTTTCCAAATGAATTTTCAAACAAAGTGTTGAAATCCATTAAAGGTTACAGTTTGCTAAAACTTATGATATTCATAGCTATTCCTTATTATCAATTTAATTATTTAAAAAATTTAACCAACGCTTTAATCCTAATGAGTTCACTTTACTGTACATTTGTATTAATACGAGCTGCGATAAAAAGAAGAGAAGGCGCGAAGATTATGCTGATAGGGATGTTTTTTGCCACTATCGCATTAATTAACGATATATTGTATGTAAATAAAATGCCTTCCTTGATGACATTTTATGGTTTGAGTACATTTTCTATCGTATCCTTAGCCTTTATCTTAGCACTAATACTATCAAAAATATTTGCTAATGCCTTTGTGTCGGTAGAGGGCCTTTCTAAGAAGCTTTTATCTCTCAATGAATTAAAGGATGAGTTTTTGGCCAATACCTCCCATGAACTGAGAACACCTCTAAACGGGATTATAGGCATTACAGAATCCCTTGTTGAAGGGGCAGCAGGAGAGGTAACGGATGCAGTGAAGAAAAATCTTTTTATTATTTCTGCAAGTGCCAGGAGATTGAGTAATCTTGTAAATGATATACTGGATTACTCAAAGCTAAAGCATAGTGACATTAAGCTATCCCTTGGGACAATCAATTTGTATGAGCTTATAGAGACAATACTGACGGTCTTTAAAATGACGCAGAAAAGAGACTGTGTTTTAATAAAAAACCAAATTTCAAAAGATATACCTAATGTTTATGCAGATGAAGATCGCCTGCAACAGATTATGTATAACTTATTAGGTAATGCTGTGAAGTTTACGAAACAAGGAGAAATCTCTGTAGACGCAGAGGTGAAAAGAAATTTCGTACAAGTAATCGTAAAGGATACGGGTATTGGCATTCCTCACGATAAAACAGAAAAAATCTTTGAATCCTTTGAACAAATAGACACCTCCACATCAAGACAGCATAGTGGAACAGGTTTAGGCTTAAGTATCACCAAAAAGCTTGTTGAGCTTCATGGTGGTGAGATTACATGTGAGTCTATTGAAGGCAAGGGATCAAAATTTATTTTTACCTTACCGATAAGTTCTCATATTTTAGAAAAGGATAAAGAAACAAAGTCAGTGTTGAAACGACAGTTCCTATTGGAACAAACGGCGGTGAGTTTAGAAAAGCAGGAGGATAAAGATAAAGCCAAAATTCTTGTTGTAGATGATGAAACAATCAATATACAGGTACTGGTGAATCAATTGACTTTAAATAACTACTATATAGTAACAGCGCTAAGTGGAGAAGAGGCACTAAAGCTTATTGATGAGATAGATTTAGACTTAGTGATTCTTGATGTGATGATGCCAGGAATGTCAGGTTATCAAGTATGTGAAAAAATTAGAGAAAAGTACTCCCTTATAGAACTGCCTGTTTTAATGTTGACTGCCAACAGTCAGCTAAGTAAGATATGCATGGGTTTTGAATGCGGTGCCAATGATTATATCGTAAAGCCCTTCGAAAAACAGGAGCTTTTAGCAAGGATAAAAACACTAATCACGATGAAAAATGCAATAAAACAATCAGCGATAGACCCACTAACAGGTATTTTCAATAGAAGACGTATGTCTGAGCTGGCTGAATTGATTTTCAATCAGTATCGAGAAGAAAACAAAGTCTTTTCTATTGTTATGCTGGATATTGATAATTTTAAAAAAATCAATGATAAGTATGGGCACGCTGTAGGAGATCATGTGATTATTGAACTGGTTTCCAGGTGTAAAGAGGTATTAAGATCAACAGATATCTTTGGACGATATGGTGGAGAAGAATTTTCCTTAATACTGCCTAATACAGCTTTACACAATGCAGTAAAGGTAGCTGAGAAGATAAGAGTAAATATAAGTAAAAAACCAGTGAAAATTGAAGAAAACAAAGAAATATACTTTACTATTAGTTCAGGTGTTGCTCAAGCTGCTAAAACTACCGAATCAATAGAGGAAATATATATGATGGCGGACAAAGCATTATATAAGGCAAAGGAAGGCGGGAAGAATAGGGTAGAAATCATGCTTTAAATAGAATTTCTAGCATATTAGAATGCAGAGCTGCATATCTATAGCATAAACAAATAAAAAAAATCAAAGTTATAAAGTAAAATTATCTAAAAAATATTGTATTTTTAATCAATTTATTTTATAATTGTCTAAGAAATTTAAATATAAAAAGCCTATAGCGCGCTCTGCAAAAGCCCAAAACTAATGCAACGAAGTAGGGGCTTTTTTTTCTTGAAACAAAACAAGGAAAGGCTGGTGTTGATAAATGTACAAATATGACCAAACAAAAACTCCATTATTTGATGCCCTATTGGATTATGTAAATAATGACACTATACCCTTCCATGTGCCAGGTCACAAAAAGGGGCAAGGAATGGTAAACAAATTTAAGGACTTTATCGGAACAAATGTAATGGCTATTGATGTTACTGTATTTAAACAGGTAGATAGCCTTCATAAACCAACTGGAGCTATAAAAGAAGCTCAAGAGCTTGCTGCTGATGCAAATAATGCAGATGATACGTTTTTTTGTGTTCATGGTACCTCTGGAGCAATTCAGGCCATGATTATGAGTGTTGTAGGAGAGGGAGATAAAATTCTTGTTCCTAGAAATGTTCATAAGTCAGTTACTGCTGGTATTATATTGAGTGGTGCTATGCCAGTGTATATGCAACCAGAGATTGACAGTAATGTAGGTGTTGCATTGAATGTCACGCCTGAAACTGTTAAAACAACACTAGAACAAAACAGAGATGCCAAGGCAGTTTTAATTATCAATCCAACTTATTATGGTGTTTCAACAGATATTGAAGAGATTGCTGATATTGTTCATAGCTACGATATTCCTTTGATTGTTGATGAAGCCCATGGACCACACTTACATTTTAGCGACAAACTGCCTATATCCGCTATGGATGCTGGTGCCGATATGTGTGCCCAAAGTACGCATAAGATTATTGGCTCACTTACACAAAGCTCGATGCTTCAGGTAAGAAGAGGGCTAATAGACGTAAATAGAGTAAAGACTGTCATGAGCCTTCTTCAAACCACAAGTCCATCTTATATTCTTCTGGCCTCTTTAGATGTTGCAAGAATGCAGATGGTAACAGAAGGAAAAGCGCTTTTAGATAAAACGATTGAACTAGCCAAATATGTTAGAGCTGAAATTAATAACATAGAAGGTTTATTTTGTTTTGGTGAAGAGGTAGTAGGCATGGAGGGTGCTTATGATTTTGACCCAACAAAAATAACCATTACTTGTAAAAATCTTGGTATCTCAGGTCATGAGCTTGAAAGAATCCTTGCTGAAAAGTACTTTATCCAGCCTGAAATGTCTGATTTATATAATATACTTTGTGTATTTTCAATAGGGGATACACAAGAAAAAGTAGATGCCTTGCTAGTAGCTTTAAGAGAAATAAGTAAAAACTGTAGCAACAGTGGAAAAAATAAAATAGATATCATGAGTATTCCAAAGATTCCTTTACGGATGCTCTCACCCAGGGATGCCTTTAATGGCAATACGATTTCTATTGAATTAGAGGACAGTGTTGGAGAGATTAGTGCAGAATTTCTATTAACTTATCCTCCAGGAATTCCGGTGCTTTGCCCCGGTGAGATTATCACCGATGAAATTGTAGAATATGTAAAGGCCCTTAAAGATGCTGGATTGTATGTTCAAGGGACAGATGACCCTGAAGTTAATTTTATTAAAGTAGTGAATGATCATAAAAGGTTAAATGTAATAACCTCTGCGTAAAATTTAAAATCCCTTTATCAAGAAGTTTATGAGGTGTTAAAAACCAGTTTCTATCATGAGAAGCTGGTTTTTTGCATTAGGCAAGAAGTTATCTGTAGCATGGTTGTTCTAGTATAGAAATGGTACAATTTTTGGATATAGAAGGTGTAAAAGCGGTCAAAAAATATAAAAGTAGTACTTGCGAAGGAAATCAAGTTTTATTTAATTAAATAAAAAGGAGTTTTATGCTGTGATGTCAAAATAATATATATGGAAGATTAAACTGGTTTAGTAAGGGTGATTCCGGCATGCCAAAATACATAGGCAAAGTTTCATAGATTTTGAGTTAACTAAAAAGGGGGGACGATCTTGTTCATTAAAGGATTAGAGCTTAAGCAAATTGTCCAGGAAATAGCTAACTTAAAAGTGAAAAGAAATGAAATGCTTCTCATACTTATTGGGGAAAAGTATTTGATTGATATTCCTCAATTCATTAAAGCACTCAATAAATATAATACAAAATTTTGTGGTGGAATTTTTCCTGCAGTAATTTATGGAGAAAAAAAGTATGAAGATGGAATCATTATTAAAATTCTTCCTGTATTAGTAAGCCCAGTGCTCATTAAGGATCTAAAAGATGTTTTGCTTAATGAAAAAATTCTTGAAAGATTGAGAAACCATCCTTATAAGTCCACTGCTATCCTATTGGTGGATGGCCTGATGCCGAATATTTCAGTGTTTTTGTCAGAACTTTTCTGCACATTAGGGAATTCCGTCAATTATATAGGTGGTGGAGCAGGCTCTCTTACTTTCCAACCAAAGAGATGCGTTTTTACAAATAAGGGGTATCATCAAAATGCAGCTGTTATAGCTTTTATAGATAAAAAGAGCAATTTAGGGGTAAGGCATGGTTGGAAAAGGATTATGGGCCCTATAGTAGCTTCAAAGGTTAACAACAGCATCATCCATGAACTAAACTGGGATAAAGCCTTCCATGTTTATCGAGCAGTTGTAGAAGGCGATACCAATGTGAAAATATCTATGAAAAATTTCTTTGACGTCGCAAAAAACTATCCCTTTGGCATACATAAAGAAGATAGTGAAGACATCGTTAGGGATCCTATTTTAACAAATCATCAAGGGGACTTAATATGTGTTGGAGAAATACCAGATCATTCATTATTATATATTTTAAAAGGAGTGCCAGAAGGCCTTATAAAGGCTGCCAGTCAGGCTGTAGATGATTGCAAGCTAAACCATAGTTATCAAAATGTAGAGTCTTTAGTCGTTGATTGTACTTCACGAGCATTATTTTTAGAAGATAACTTCGAAAAGGAGCTGCATAGTATAAAAAGCAGTTTAGTGTCTATCGACAGTAACCTTATCTTAGAAGGTATACTGACTTTAGGAGAGATATCTTCCCATGGACAGGGGATTCTTGAGTTTTTTAATAAAACAATTGTTGCAGGTGTGCTATATGAATAATTTTTGTGATATTATGAAAGAGATAGCATTGCTATATGAACTTTCTTTGAATATAGGGAAATCTTTGGATATAGAAGAAGAATGCCAGTCTTTTATACAAGTACTTTTAAGTAGAAAAAATCTAGATTTTGCTTCAGTATGGTTAAAGGTTGAAGAAGAAAAGGAAGAGGAATATAGACTTGTTTATGGTAAGCCTAAATTTAGAATAGACATAGATCGCATGCAGAATAATAATATGCTTTTTGCATTGTTTGGTTCAGAAGATTACTATTCGGTGGCATATACGAGTGAAATATTCCCTCAGCTTATACTGGAAAAGGATGTTACTGAAGGTGTTTACATTATCTACAGGTTAGACGATATAGGCGTATTAAAACTGTACTGCAGCAAGAGAAAAGAAGCCTTTAATACAAAAGAGTTAAATCAACTAAGAGACGTAGTGAAAAAGTTTGCTACTTCCTTAAAGGCATGTATGGTACATAAGAAACTTTTAAAAGAAGTGGACGCTAGAAAAAAGACAGAAAAAGATTTAAAAAAGGCTAAAGAGATAGCCGAAAGTGCCAATGAAACGAAAAGTCAGTTTCTAGCCAACATGAGTCATGAAATAAGAACGCCTATGAATGGTATTATAGGTATGACGGAGATGTTATTGACTTCAAATCTCGATAAAGAGCAAAAGAAGTATGTGGAGATTATAAAAACTTCTTCTGAGGCTCTTCTTACCATGATAAACGATGTTTTAGACTTTTCTAAGATCGAAGCCGGAAGGTTAGAATTAAGTGAAATGAATTTTGATCTTATTGATACGGTGGAAAAAGTAGTGGACTTTTTATCTATTAAAGCCTATGGAAAAGGTTTAGGTTTTATATTAAGTATAGATAAAAAGATACCCTATGCTGTTATTGGTGACCCTGTAAGGTTAAGGCAAGTACTCATCAATCTTATATCAAATGCCATTAAGTTTACAGAAAAAGGAAAAGTTTGTGTTGATATAAAATTAGAAAACTTGAAGGGAGACACAGCACTTATAAAGTTTTCTATTATCGATACTGGTATAGGCATACCTAAGGAAAAAAAGGGGAAACTTTTCAAAAGTTTTAGTCAAATTGATGCTTCAGCAAACAGAAAATATGAAGGGACAGGCCTAGGGCTGGCTATATCAAAACAATTAGTAGAGTTGATGGGGGGAAGGATAGATGTTAGAAGTTGTATGGGAAGGGGAAGTGAATTTTTCTTTACTGTAAACCTGCAGCTTCAGGAAAATGCCATAAAATTGAGAGACAATCAATTTTCATACATACAAGGCATGCATGTACTAGTCATTTGTGAAGGTAATAAGGATTATGAATGTTTGGGTGCTATACTAAGCAGTTGGCAGTTGCAGATTAAGGTTATCGATAAAAGAAGTAGTATAAAACACAGGGAAAATATTCTCTTAAATCATATGTTTGATGCAGTCATAATAACAATAGAGGGCGTTCATTTGTATAAAGCTTTATTAAAGGAAGGCTATCTAGGAAGAACTTCTGACATTATCCTGATTAATACGATAGCAGAAGAAAAAAAAATAAGAAAAGTTTTTAAGGATAAAAAGATTGATTGTATCGTTAAACCTATTAAACCTTTCCAATTATTAAGCAAAATTACTCATTGTAGAAGATATAGCTGGGAAGGTTCGGAAAATTATGACAAAACATTGAAGGTGACTTCTCAAGAGGACAAAATTCCAGCGGTGAATGCTTCTAAAATAAAAGCTACAATACTTTTAGTAGAAGATAATGAAATCAATAAAAAACTTGCTAGTTTGATTTTAAAAAATTTAGGTTACAAAGTAATCCATGCGTATAATGGGAAAGAAGCTTTACAAATATTAAAAAGTAAAAAACAAAAGATAGGTTTGATTTTGATGGATGTACAAATGCCAGAGATGAATGGCTATGAAACCACAGAGCATATTAGAAGTATAGAAAAAAATACAGGAGAACATATATACATTATAGCTATTACTGCCAACGCAATGGAGGGGGATGGAAAAAAGTGTATAGCGGCAGGTATGGATGATTATATGTCCAAACCTATAAGGAAGAAAGAACTGCAGGAAATCGTAGAAAAATATATTGAGTAAATAAATCTATAGAAATAGAAAAAAATTAGATAGCTACTCTCCATTTTCATCGTAGAAAATTAGTTATCTGATTTAATGAAGGAGTGAGACATGGCTTTGGCTCAAGCTGCATAAGTGAAGAGGTCTTATGCAATAAAAGGATATACAATCCAGAGTGTCTTTGTATGATAGAAAAACATAATATTTTAAGTGCAAAAATACTAATTATAGATGACATGCGTACCAATGTAATGCTCATGGAAAAGATTTTACAGAAGGAAGGCTATAGAAATATTTATACCACTACAGATCCTAAGGAAGCAGTTGAAATGTATTCTGTTATTCATCCAGATATTGTGTTGTTAGATTTAAACATGCCCCATATGGACGGTTTTGAAGTGATAAAAGAACTAAAGTCAATAGAAAGAAAAAGTTATTTACCGATATTAGTTCTTACTGCCAAGGATGATATGGGGAGTAGGAATAAAGCTTTGCAGGAGGGAGCTAGAGATTTTTTGGGCAAGCCCTTCAATAAAAGGGAAGTACTAAATAGAATACATAATATTTTAGAAGTCAAATTGTTGCAAAAGAAAATAGAAGTACAAAATGAAGATTTAGAGAGAAAAATAGCACAAAGAACGAAAGAACTTAAAAAGTCTGAACTAGAAATAGCCAGGCGTCTTGCTATCGTTGGTGAGTTTAGAGACAATGATACAGGGAATCATATTATAAGGGTGGGCAAATATTCAGAAATAGTGGCAAGAATTTTAGGGATGGATGGGGCCTGTACGCAGATACTGCTTCATGCAGCCCCCCTCCATGATATAGGTAAGGTAGCAATACCTGATAGTATACTTTTAAAACCAGGAAAACTAACAGAAGAGGAGTGGGAGATCATGAAAAGCCACGCTGATATAGGTGGCAGGATACTTTCAGGAGGCAGATCTCAGCTTATTAGAATGGCAGAAACAATCGCTTATACCCACCATGAGAAATATGATGGCAGTGGTTATCCTAAGGGCCTAAAAGGAGAAGAAATTCCTATTGAGGGTAGAATTGTAGCGATATGTGATTTCTTTGATGCTGTAACTACCCCAAGGCCTTATAAAGATGCTTGGAGTATTGATGTTGCCGTTAATGAAATGTTGAAATTGAAGGGTAGTCATTTTGAACCTAAACTATTGGAGATATTTATGAAAATATTGCCGCAAATCATAAGAATTAAGAAGGCATATGAATGATATTATAATAATTTATAACATGTAGGATAAATCATCTGAGCTTTCAGTACTGGGGAGGTTAAAAAATGAATGACTTTCACATGAAAACAGTAATAGAGGAAATGGGCATAGGAGCTGAAGATTTAGTGATTTTGTATGAAGAGTATTTTAAAGAGATGGAGGAGAATATTCTCCTTATGAAAGAGCTTGTAGAAGTTGAAAACTATCAAGCCCTTCAAAGTGTGGTACATAATATAAAGGGAATATCAATCAATTTATTTGTTAAAGGTGTTTATGATAAGGCACATGAATTAGATATATTGTTGAAAAAAAACATTGTAGAAGAAAGTAAGTTAGGTGTACATGAGATTGCAAGATTATACTACATAGCAAGAGAAGTGATAGAGAAAGCTTTTACAAAAAATCCTGCGTTAGAATAGAAATTCAATGGCTTCTATAATTGTTACGTGGATTAGTACGAAAATTCAGAATTGAAAAAACAACACAAACATGTTATAATGATTTATCCTATATTTTGTTTATCATAATAAAATCATATTTAAATATGCATAAAGGTGTGCAGTGGAAATCCTTCCACTGTGTTTTTTTTTATTCACTAAATTTTAACTTTTAAAAAAGGAGGAGAGGAATATGAGTAGGGAAATTGCAGTTTTTTTAGATGATAGTAAGCATACTTCTGTTCTTTTCGAATCAGGATGGGTCAACGTTTATAAAAAGGTTGGGGGAGAATGGCGCGTCGTCAAGACGTTTTCTTTCAGTCTTGATAGTACAAAAGGCATGGCAGGTGTAAGAAGAAGCCTTGCAGAACTGGTAAGAACTTTAGGAGACAGCTGTAAAATTTTTGTTGCAAAAGAAATTACTGGTTTGATATATACTGTATTGGATACAGAAGGATTTAGCTTGTGGGAGCTAGATGGCGAACCAGAGATGTTCCTAGATACTATATTGGAAAAAGAAGAAGATGTTGCAGAAGGCAGCGGAGAAGAGGAAATTTTAGGACCTGTAGAGACAGACAAAAAAGGATATTATTTTATAGACCTTAAAACACTACAACAAAGTAGTACAGGAATTACCTCTAAACAGGCATTGCTTTTTTTTCTTAGAAACCAAAGCTTTTATGAATTAAAGGTTATTTGCGCCCATATACCTAAATGGTTTGAAGGAGAATTTCAGAAGCTTAATTTAAAGGCAAATATTGATAAAAAAGAAAACGGAGATTATCATATCCTTGTGTATAAAAAGACATGTATGGATTGATTATCTGCAAAGTAATAAAGATAAAAGCTCTTTTCTGACAAAGATTTAAAAAGGTCCAAGTCAGAAAAGAGCTAAAAATATGTTATTTTTCACCATCAATATACTTTTGTCTACATTTCCAACATCTTAAATATTTATAAAATAGCGGCATCTCTCTTCTCTTTAGAAAAATTTAAGAAATACTTTATGGACAGTTTATAATGATTGTATATAATTAAATTAGTAAAGGAATTATGTATATAGATAGAAGAAGACTTCTGGAGGAGATTTATGTCCATAAAATTTAGACTGTTATTATCTTATATAGCTCTGCTTTTAGTACCAACGCTTTTAACAGTTATCGTAGGTATATTTGCGGGATTTTATTATATGGAGGACTTTTATAAAGACTATCCTGGTGTTGGTAAGATACACACCCTTAGACAGGGAATGATAGAGAGAGAAAGATTTTTCTCACATATTAAAAAAATTTCTTTGCGTTCTCCTGATGATTTGGAAGATGAGAGATTTTTAAAGAAAATAGAGCAACAACTGATTGGCTTTAACACTGGACTTATAGTAAGAAAAAATCATGAAATTATTTATAGTAGCAAGATATTGCAACAAGAGGTGAAAAAAGTAGTTCTTCCACAGTTTGGTGAATATGCTTATGATAGAGCTATTTTCTTGGAGAAGGGCTCATCTGATGAATTAAGGTTGAGTCAGCAGGATTTTTATTTTTCAGATAAAACTGAAGGTAGTGTGTTTTTAATAACGAATATTGAACCCATGAAAAAAGCCTTTCAAGAGATAGTCAGTATCCTTACGATAACTATTGTTGTTATTCTTATAATCACCAACGGTACTTTAACCTATCTCGTAGCGGGGAGTATTGTTAAACCTTTAAATAAGCTAAAGGATTCTGCCAATAGGATTAAAGAAGGAGACTTAGATTTTGAAGTGATTAGCAACACAAGAGACGAAATAGGGGAACTGTCTCGAGCCTTTGAAGAAATGAGAAAAAGGTTAAAGTATTCACTGGATAAACAGCTGCAATACGAAGAAAATCGAAAAGAACTTTTTTCAAACATATCCCATGATTTAAAAACCCCGATTACAACCATTAAGGGATATGTTGAAGGCATTAGGGATGGTGTTGCAGATACACCAGAAAAAATGGAAAAGTATATTCATAGAATCTATACGAAGGCGGTGGATATAGATCGATTAATCGATGATTTGTTTTTATTCTCTAAACTGGATTTAAATAAGTTTCCCCTGCATTTAAGTAGTATTGATGTGACAAAATATTTTTTAGACTTAGTTGAGGAATTGCAGTTTGACCTAGAAAAAGAAAAGATGACGATAAAATATCATTATAAAATTGATGCACCTGTATTTGTCATAGTAGATGTAATGCAGATTAAGAGGGTTATTGTAAATATTATTGAAAATGCAGTAAAGTATACAGACAAGCCAGAGGGCATAATCGATATTATGCTTGAAGAAAATAAAGATCAAGTACAGATAGAAATTAAAGATACTGGACAAGGTATTTCAAAGGAAGCTTTACCCTTCATATTTGATAGGTTTTATAGAGCTGATCCTTCTAGAAATGCTTTAACGGGTGGCAGTGGTTTAGGCCTTTCTATAGCGAAAAAAATCATTGAAGAACATGGGGGAACAATGTGGGCTGAAAGTGCTGAAGGTATAGGAACCAGCATATTTTTTACCCTAAAAAAACATAGAAGTGGTGATATAGAATGAAAAAAATTTTAATTATAGAAGATGATATCAGTATTGCTGAACTTGAAAGGGATTATCTTGAGATAAATGGTTTTCAAGTAGAAATTGAAAATAGTGGCGATCAAGGTATGTTTAGGGCAGTCAATCAGAATTATGATCTAATTATATTAGACCTAATGCTACCAAAAGTAGATGGTTTTGAGATATGTCGGCAGATTAGAAATGAGAAAAACACACCGATCCTTATGGTTTCAGCTAAAAAAGAAGATATTGATAAAATAAGGGGATTGGGCCTAGGGGCAGATGACTATATGACAAAGCCCTTTAGTCCAGGTGAATTAGTGGCAAGGGTGAAAGCACATATTTCGAGGTATGAAAGATTGACAGGAGATAGCAAGGTAACAAAGGATGAGATTGAGATAAGAGGACTTACGATTGATAAAAAATCTAGAAGAGTGTATATAAATGGTAAAGAGGTTACTTTAACAACCAAGGAATTTGACTTATTGATGTTTTTAGCATCGAACCCGAATCGCGTATTTAAAAAAGAAGAACTATTTGAGAAACTATGGGGATTGGATTCGCAAGGAGATATTTCAACTGTTACGGTTCATATCAGAAAAATAAGAGAAAAAATAGAAGTAGATCCTTCAAATCCTCAATACATTGAAACAATCTGGGGAGTAGGGTATAGGTTTGAAGTGTAGGATCAAACACGCCTGCCTTGAAGTAAATTCGGTTATAATTCAGTGGGCATAAAAATGCCCACTGGATTAAGCCTCATTTTATAAAAGTTGTAAAGATCATAACTTAAAGTGATAGGAGATAGGATGAGGAATGATTAAGTTATTTAGGCATTTAAAGCCATTTGGAATTTCGATTTTTGGAATTTTTGCCCTTGTTTTTATTCAGTCTATTGCTGATTTATATTTACCAACATTAATGGCTGATATCGTAAACAAAGGGATGATTCCTGGAGATATAAGTTATATTTGGAGGGTAGGAGGAGTTATGCTGGTGGTAGCTGGAGGGGGAGCTATCGCTGCTATCGTAAGCAGTTTTCTATCTTCCAAAGTTGCCATGGGTTTTAGCAGAAACCTTCGCAGTAGGGTTTTTTCTAGGGTGCAAAGTTATTCCTTAAACGAATTTGATAAGATAGGAACAGCATCTCTTATTACTAGAACCACCAATGATATTACGCAAGTCCAAACAGTACTCATCATGATGCTTAGAATGATGGTTAGTGCTCCTATGATGGGGATTGGTGGCGTGATCATGGCGATATCTATGAATCGGAGGCTAACTACCCTACTTGCCATTGCTCTACCGATTCTAATAGTTTTTATCGGGATCGTCGGAAAAACAGTGATTCCTTTATTTAAAGTCATACAAAATAAGTTGGACAAGTTGAATTTGGTTTCTCGTGAAAACCTTACAGGTATACGGGTAATACGTGCTTTTAACCGCATTGATGATGAAAGGAGACGTTTTGATAAAGCAAATCTTGATTTAACCAATACCACAATAAAAGCCAACAAAATTATGGCAGGTATGATGCCTATTATTACACTAATTATGAATCTCACCAGTGTAGCAATTATTTGGTTTGGAAGTAGGAGGATCGATCTAGGAGATTTGCAGATAGGAGATATGATGGCATTTCTTCAGTATGCAACGCAAATCATGATGGCTTTGCTGATGTTTTCAATGATGTTTGTACTAATTCCGAGGGGAGAGGCCTCTGCTGTTAGAATTAATGAGGTGCTTCACATGGAACCGGAGATTAATGATCCTGTAAAGCCTAAAAAATTGGGAAAAGAAAAAGGATATTTAGAGTTTAAGAATGTTTGTTTTAGCTATCCCGGTGCAGAGAAACCAGCCATTAAAAATATCAGCTTTAAAGCAAACCCAGGAGAAGTAACAGCGATTATTGGGGGCACTGGTTCAGGTAAATCCACACTAATTAATCTTATACCACGTTTTTATGATGTTGATAGGGGAGCGGTGCTTATAGATGGTGTTGATGTAAGGGAAATACCCCAAGAAACTTTGAGGGGAAAAATTGGATTTGTTCCACAAAGAGTATTGCTTTTTAGCGGTAGTGTTGCGGAAAATATAAAGTTTGGAAAAGAAGATGCGATAGAGGAAGAGGTACAACATGCAGCTGAGATAGCACAGGCATCTGAATTTATTTCCAGCATGGAAAAGGGATTTGATTCAGAAATTGCACAGGGAGGCGCCAATGTTTCGGGAGGCCAAAAACAAAGGCTTTCCATAGCTAGAGCGCTGATTAGAAGAGCGGAGATATATATTTTTGATGATAGTTTTTCAGCACTAGATTTTAAAACAGATGCTAGGTTAAGATCAGCGCTTAAAAAAGAAACAGGAGATGCCACAGTAATCATGGTTGCACAAAGGGTAAGCACGATTATGGAGGCGGACAGAATTATTGTACTGGATCAAGGTGAGATTGCAGGAATAGGCAAACATAAGAATTTATTAAAGACCTGCAGCGTCTATAGAGAAATTGTAGCTTCCCAGTTTACTGAGGAGGAATTAGCATGAAGAAAGAAGGAAAACCTAGTAACCACGGTACTGGAGAGGGCCGGGGTTTTGGAGGAGGACGTGGGCCTGGTGGAGGTTTTGCTATGGCAAGGCCAGTTGAAAAGGCTACGAACTTTAAAAATTCATTGAAAAGACTCATAGGCTATTTAAAGCCCCATAGAGTAAAGCTAGTTATGGTATTTTTTCTAGCAATCTTAAGCACCGTGTTTAATATTCTTAGTCCTAAGTTAATGGGAGCTGCTACCAACAAAATAGCTGAAGATTTAATGAAGAGAATGAATTATTTTAACAATATAGAAGCTGCCATTGAAAGAGGAGCAGATATTGAATTTATAAGCCAGTTGAGGGCACAGCCTGTCCCCAGCATAGATTTTAATTATATTTGGCAAATTATTTTAATACTCATTGGCCTATATATTTTAAGTGCACTTTTCAGCTTTGCTACTGGATACATTATGGCAGGGATAGCACAAAAAACTGTTTATAAAATGAGGAGGGAGGCTAATGATAAATTAGCTCGGTTACCTTTGAGGTATTTTGATGCCCATACCCATGGAGAGATATTAAGTCGTATTACCAATGACTTAGATAATGTAGGGAATACACTACAGCAGAGTCTAACCCAGTTGATTACTGCTATTGTCACTTTAGCTGGTGTTGCTATTATGATGTTAACCATCAGTCCAGTACTCACATTGATTGCCATCATAACTTTACCACTTTCAGGTGTGGTAACAATAACAATAGCTAAGAAGTCACAAAGATTATTTGTGGCAAGACAGGCGGTTTTAGGAGAGTTGAATGGACATGCAGAAGAAATGTATGCTGGACATAAAGAAGTCAAGGTTTTTGGACATGAGAAAAAGTCTATTAGCGTTTTTGATGAGATCAATGAAAGACTTTATGATGCAGGATGGCGGGCAGAATTTATTTCTGGTATTATTATGCCTTTATTGAATTTTGTAAATAATATAGGCTATGTGTTGATTTGTGTGGTTGGTGGTGTTTTTGTTGTAATGCAGAGAATTCAAATTGGTGATATCCAGGCTTTTATTCAATATGCAAGGCAGTTTACACATCCAATTGTGCAGACGGCAAATATAACCAACATTATACAGTCCACCGTTGCATCAGCAGAGCGGGTCTTTAAACTATTAGACGAGACGGAAGAAGTTCAGGATCAAAAGGATGCAAAAGTCATCAAAATGCCAAAAGGGGAAGTGGGTTTTAAACATGTTCAGTTTGGTTACAAAGAAGATGATCTTTTAATAAAGGATATGAACATAGAAGTAAAGAAGGGGGAAACAATAGCAATCGTCGGACCGACGGGGGCTGGAAAAACTACACTTGTTAATTTACTGATGCGATTTTATGAAATAAAGGGTGGCAGCATTACGATAGATGGTATTGATATCAGAGATTTAAAGCGTGGGAATCTCCGAAGTATGTTTGGTATGGTATTGCAAGATACATGGTTATTTCATGGTACCATTAGGGAGAATATAGCTTACGGAAGACAGGATGCCAGTGAAGAAGAAATCATAGCGGCTTCTAAAGCAGCTCATGCAGACTATTTCATAAGAAGGTTACCAGAAGGATATGATACTGTGCTGGACGAAGAAGCTTCTAATCTATCTCAAGGGCAAAAGCAACTTTTAACAATTGCTAGAGCAATACTTGCTAACCCTGTGATATTGATTCTTGATGAAGCCACCAGCAGCGTTGATACAAGGACAGAGGTGCTTATACAAAAAGCGATGACTAGATTGATGGAGGGTAGAACAAATTTTGTGATTGCCCATAGACTATCAACGATACGAGGAGCAGATTTAATCCTTGTGATGAATCATGGAGATATCATCGAGCAAGGCACCCATCAGCAGCTATTAGAGAAGAAAGGATTTTATGCAGAACTTTATAACAGCCAGTTTACTAGTAGTCATGGTAATGAAGCGTAAATTTTATCGTAGTGTTATAATAGCAAAGGAGATAGAACCAGTGCAACCAGATGTGTCAGACACTGGTTCTTATGATGGGCAACCGGTAGATCTACGGAAGAAGCTTAAGAAATATTTAATAATTTCTTTACCAACAATTTAGAATTGGTTGTTATAATAGATAAATAGGTTAAGAGATAGTTTGTTTTTGTTTCTGACTGACTGGTCAGACGGATTTTTAAAAACCTCACACAATTTAAAATACAGGAGGAAACAAAATGAAAAAAAAGTCAATATCTATGCTATTACTTATACTATTGATTGTTATTATTTTAGTCACAGGATGCAGTAGAAGGGCAGTAGAAGAGGTAGCTATTGTTGAGGAGAGTTACGTGCCGGTAGAAATTGAAACAGTAAAAAAAGAAACAATAGCAAGTAAAGTCTTGCTAAACGGCAGAGTAAGAGCCAATGAGGAAGTTATGGTGATGCCTCAAATGCCTGGAACGGTAACGAGGGTGAACATGAAACTTGGCGATTATGTTGCGAAAGACCAGGTTTTAATGGTTATGGATCAAAAAGATATACAAAGAAGTATTGAACAGGCAGAACATAGCGTAGAACTGGCAAAACGAGGAGTAGAGCAAGCTGAGAATGGTATACGGTCAGCTAAAATTCAATACGAATCAACCAAGGAAAGATTGGAAGATGCCCTGGTGAACCTAGAACGGATAAAAGCTCTTTATGAAGCAGGAGCTGTTCCTAAAACTCAGCTGGAACAGGCAGAGCTAGCAGCTTCTACAAAACCTTTAGAGACAGCAGAAGCACAAGTATATCAAGCAGAAATAGGGTACCAACAGGCTTTAAATCAATTAAGTCAGGCAGAAAGTGGTTATGAACAAGCAAGAAGTAATCTTGATAACACATTGGTAAAAGCACCAATTAATGGTATGATTACAAATCTAACGGTTGTGGAAGGCCAATTAGCTAGTAATGCTCAGGCGGCAGCAACAATTGTAGATATGGATACGGTTTACCTACAGATAGATGTAGCAGAAAACATGGTAAACAGATTGCGCAAAGAACAAGAAGTAGCTGTGACAATAGCCTCTGCATTAGATGAGGAAATAACAGGAAAAATTGATTATATTAGCCCTACTGCTGATGATAGAACGCAGCTTTATACGGTAAAGGTATATATCAATAACAAGGATCGTAAGATCAGACCTGGCATGAGTGGCTCTGTAGGTTTAAGTCTTGAAGAGCGGCAAAATGTACTGGTGGTAAGAAGTGGTGCTATCATGGATAAAGAGGAAGAAACAGTGGTTTACTTGGTAAAGGATGAGGAAGCGGTGGAACAAAAGATAACTTTGGGCTTAGATACAGGTTTATATATTGAAGTGACAGAGGGACTTGAAGAAGGAGATATCGTTATTATCAAAGGTCAGCATTATGTAGTAGATGGCCAGAGGGTGAAAGTAGTAAGGGGTGAGTAGATATGGGTTTATCGAAATTAGCAGTAAAAAGACCTGTCATGATTGCGATGATTATGCTCATTATCATCCTATTGGGTACCATCTCCTTTACTAGATTACCGATAGATCTTTATCCAGCCATGGAAATACCTGTTGCTATTGTCAGTACCTCTTATTCAGGGGTAGGGCCTCATGAAATAGAAAATTTAATTACAAGACCTATAGAAGAAGCTATAGCTACTGCAAGCAATATAGAAAGTGTTACCTCTAGGTCTTCACAAGGTAGTTCCATCGTTATTGCTCAATTTAACTTTGGTACAGATATGAACTTTGCTACCTTGGATATGCGGGAGAAGGTTGACTTGATCAAAGGCCTTTTGCCGGAGGGGGCATCTGATCCAATGGTTCTAACCATAGATCCAAATGCCTTCCCTATTATTCAAATATCTTTAGTGGGTGGTGAAGACTTAGTTTCACTACAAACATTGGCGGAAGAGACAATAAAACCTAGACTGGAGAGAATTGAAGGCGTAGCTTCTGTAGATGTAACAGGTGGTTATACCAATGAGATACAAATTAGGACAAACCAACAGCTTTTGGATAGTTATGGTATCACTTTAGGTCAGCTATCTCAAACAATAGGAGCCTCCAATATGAATTTACCAGGAGGAACAGTAAAAAATGGTGAAAGGGAACTTGCCATTAGAACGATGGGAGAATTTAAAAGCATAGACGAAATTGAAGAAATTCCCATAATATTACCTAGTGGAAGTATCATTTTACTAAAGGATATTGCGGAGGTGGAGTTAACCCATCGAGATATAGCAACTATATCTCGAACCAATGGTAAGAGTAGTATTAACATCTCTGTACAGAAACAGTCGGACAGCAATACCGTACAGGTAGCATCCTTGGTCCATGCAGAAATAGAAAGATTACAAAGAGAATATGGTCATGTGGAACTCACTCTTGTATCCGATGAATCTACGTATATTACAGATGCAATTAATAATGTACTTCAGAGTGTTATAATGGGGGCAATTTTTGCCATCATGATCCTTTATCTATTTTTAAGAAACATTGGATCTACCTTAATTATTGGAAGTTCTATTCCTATTGCTGTTATTGGAACTTTTGCTCTATTATACTTTGGAAATATTACTTTAAACCTAATGACGCTAGGAGGTTTGGCTCTAGGGGTAGGTATGTTGGTGGATAACGCCATTGTTGTATTAGAAAATATCTATCGATTCAGAACAGAAGGATATTCTAAGAAAGAGGCAGCTAGTTTAGGCGCCTCCGAGGTAGCTATGTCGGTTACCGCTTCTACACTTACAACAATAGCAGTATTTTTACCGATTGTTTTTGTTGAAGGAATGATTTCTAGTCTTTTCACAGAACTAGCGTTGGCAGTTACTTTCTCCTTGGTAGCTTCCTTACTAGTATCTTTGACCTTGATACCTATGTTATCTTCTAAGCTATTGAGGGTAACTACTGAGAATAACAACAAAGCAAAAGGAGCAAGGAAAAGATTCAAGTTTCTTTATGATGCCTTTGATAAAATTTTTAGCGGTATAGAAAATCGCTATAAAAAGTTATTAAGCTGGAGTTTAAGCCACAGAAAAACTACGATTTTCATGGCAATAATCATCTTTTTAGGAAGTTTATCCTCTGTGTTTTTTATAGGAGTAGAACTTTTCCCCGCTTCAGATGAAGGACAGATAAACATAAATATATCTTTACCTGTAGGTTCTGAACTACATGAGGTAAATCAAGTGCTTTTTGAAATTGAAGAGAGCCTTGCTTCTATAGAAGAAATAGATACTGTCTTTTCTTCTGTCGGCGGTGGAGGCCAAATGGGCTTTGGCGGAGGAGGTACAAGTCGAGGTAGCGTTACTGTTAGGCTCTCTAAAATGAAAGAAAGAGATAGAAGTTCTAAGGAGGTAGCTGATGCAATAAGAGGACTTCTTAAGGATATCCCTGGAGCAGAAATCAGTATTTCGGAATCTGCTAACGCTATGGGTGGGATGGCAGGCGATCCTATTAGTATCAGCTTAAAGGGAGATGACTTAGAGGTTTTAGAAGAAATTTCAGAGGATTTTAAGGGGATGATTGCATCTGTAGAAGATACAAGGGAAATCACCACTAGTTTTAGTGAAGGCATACCGGAGGTTCAAATTGCTGTCGATAAATATCGTGCTGCAACTTATGGGCTGACAACTGCACAAATTGCCAATAGCATAAGAAGTACTACCTCTGGGTTAACGGCTACAAGGTATAAACTAGATGGAGATGAGATTGATGTCATTCTTAAAGGGGAAGAGCATGTAACAGAGAGCTTGGCTAATCTAGAACAAATGGGCATCCAAACTGCTGCTGGCGGGAGTATTCCTTTAAGTCAAGTGGCCAATGTATCTGTTGAGCAGGGTCCTGTGCAAATCAATCGAGAAGATCAGCAAAGAGTAGTAACAATTAGTGGGCAGATTGGTAATAGAGACTTAAGGAGTGTTACGCAGGATATTGATGCAGCGTTAAAAAACTATGATTTACCGGAAGGTTATAGCTATGACATGGGAGGACAAAATCAACAAATGAATGATGCCTTTGCTGATTTACTTTTGGCGTTAGTACTGGCAATTGTATTGATTTACATGGTAATGGCAGCGCAATTTGAGTCATTACTACATCCTTTTACGATTATGTTATCCGTGCCCGTAGCATTGGCAGGAGCACTATTAGGACTATTCATTACAGGAAAGGCACTAGGTATAACAGCCTTGATTGGTGTCATTATGTTATCAGGGATTGTTGTTAATAATGGTATTGTGCTGATCGATTATATCAACACCCTAAGAGAATCTGGTAAAGACCGAAATGAAGCGATTATTACAGCTGGTCCTGTAAGGTTGAGACCTATTTTAATGACAACTTTAACAACTGTCTTAGGTTTATTGCCTCTGGCAATAGGGATCGGAGAAGGCTCCGAGATGCAAGCACCTATGGGAATCGTAGTTATTGCAGGATTACTATTATCTACAGTTTTAACCTTGGTATTAATACCAACGGTGTATACCCTAGTAGACGACTTCTCAGCGGGTATTAAAAATAAACTAAAAGGAGAAAAGAAAAAGGTTATTGAGCATTAAAAAGAAGTACACCAATATACTTTAGAAGAATATTGGTGTACTTCTTTGTTGAAAGAGAAATTTTTTTGTCATGTAAATTAAGACATTCTATAATAGATAACGAACTTTGTCAAGACGATACAGCTACATATAGAGGGTATATAGAGGTTGTTTCAGTGGGAAAATAGTGGTACACTAAAAGACAAGTTATAATGAAAGTAGATAGAACAAATGAGGAAGGTGAAGCATGATAGAATTAGGTGAAGTTCAAAAACTAGAAGTCGTTAAATTCAATGAAGTTGGTACATATTTAAGCGCTAAAAAGGATAAGCATAACAGTGTTTTATTGCCCAAAAAGCAAGTTCCTGAAGGATTAAAAATAGGAGATGAGATAGAAGTATTTATCTATAGAGATTCTGAAGATCGTTTGATAGCTACAACAAAAAAGCCTAAAATAAAGCTGGGGGAATTAGCCTTTTTAAGTGTAGTTGAAGTAACCAAGATAGGTGCTTTTTTGGATTGGGGTTTGGAAAAGGATTTGTTTTTACCTTTTAAAGAACAAAAAGGCAAAATGCAAAAAGGTAGGGAATATTTAGTAGGTCTATATATAGATAAAAGCGATAGGCTATGTGCAACGATGGATATTCACAAACTCCTCAGCAGTGAATCCCCTTATAAAAAAGATGATAGAGTACGGGGTAGGATTTATGGTATCAACAAGGATATAGGTGCTTTTGTAGCTGTTGATAATAAGTATCAAGCTTTGATACCTAAAAACGAATTGTATGGAGAGTATGAATATGGTGATGAAGTAGAGGCAAGAGTCGCTAAGGTGAAAGAAGACGGTAAGTTAGATTTAAGTCTAAGGGAAAAGGCACATAAACAGATGGATGAAGATGTAAAAGTTATTCTTGATAAGCTAAAGCTTAAGGACGGCTTTTTGCTACTTAATGATAATAGTGACCCAAACAAAATCAAAAAAGAGTTAAATATGAGTAAGCGTGCCTTCAAAAGAGCTATTGGGAGACTACTAAAAGAAGGAAGTATTCATCAGGATGAAAAAGGTATTAAAATAATCGATAGATAAATAATTGTCGTCTTTTATCGTATTATGGAATATTTACCGATTTGGTTGATTTTACAGAACTTTGTTAGTATAATGAAAATAATTATAGTATTCTGAAAATAATTCTCTTTAGGAGAAATATTTTTATAAAAACAATGCTAACTTTGAGTACGGCAGCAAAAACATATACAAAGGGGGATAAGGACAAGCATAATAGGAACTGAATAAAGGATTCATATTATGCAAGTAAAAAGAAGGTAGCTACACCAAAAATTTTAGATGTTGGGGGGAAAAAAATGAAAAGTCTAAAAATGAAAATGATGGGGATGCTATTATCTTTTATTTTATTTTTAATGGTAATTACATCGGCACTTTCCTATGCTTTTGCAAAAGAGATAATCATGGGTAAAAGCATTATATTTTTTGTAATAATGATTGCTTTGCTGGCTACGGTATTTGTGGTTAATCTTTTAACGGCTCGTATTATAAAACCAACTATGCTAGCAATGCGTCATGTGAAAAAAATTGCAGATTTAGATATTCGTGAAGATATTCCTGAAGAATTTCTTCAGCGTCAAGATGAGGTTGGGGAATTAGCAGAATCTTTTCAAAGTATTATAGATAATCTTAGAGACTTCATAAAGAATATTGATGGAACCTCTGAACAGGTGACTTTTTCTTCACAGCAGTTAACTGCTACTACGCAGCAATCTGCTACTGCAGCAGAAGAGGTAGCAAACACCATTGAAGAGATGGCAAAAGGCGCAGCGGACCAGGCAAAGGATACGGAACTGGGAGCCATTAAAGTAAGTGAACTGGGGGAGTTAATTGAAAACAATGAGAAATGTTTAAAGACATTAAATTCAACCACCAATGCTGTTATAAAACTAAAGGATGAAGGCCTTGAAACCTTGAAGGAACTTAATGAAAAAACCGAGGAAGTAAACGAAGTAACAGAAAAAATAGGTACAGTGATTGTACATGCAAATCAAAGTGCTAAAAAAATAGAAGGCGCAAGCTCTATGATTTCTAAAATTGCAGAGCAAGTAAATCTACTAGCATTAAATGCAGCGATTGAGGCAGCAAGAGCAGGGGAAGCTGGCAAAGGATTTGCTGTAGTAGCTGAAGAAGTTCGTAAGTTGGCGGAGCAAACAGATGCGTTTACACTAGAGATAAAAACCGTTATACAGGAGCTTATCACTGAAACAGCAGAGGCGGTAATCACAATACAAGAAATATCCAATATAGTAAAGGAACAAACAGTTAGTGTAGATACTACCAATAAAAAATTTGACAATATTTCTTTGACTGCAAATAAATCAAAAAGATTTTTAGAAACTGTAAACGAGTCTCAGCATGCTATGAGCAGGAAAAAAGATGAGATTATTGATATTGTACAGAGTTTATCGGCAAATGCAGAAGAAAATGCAGCTGGGGCCCAACAAATTGCGGCATCAACAGAAGAGCAAACAGCCTCTATGGAGGAAATTGCCAGTGTTAGTGAGACATTGGCAAAAATGGCTGAAGAAATGCACAAAAGTATTTCTAAATTTAAATATTAAAAAACTAAGAGGAATTCACTAATGTGAATTCCTCTTTTTATAATGTATAAGAAAAGATATGGGATTTAGTTCGTCAGTAAGTTACAGGGGGTTTCCATTAGAAAACATGGGGGTGATTTCCTGTTGTTCTGAAACTGACAAAATATTTGAAACATCTAAGATAATAATCATATTATCTTCAGTTTTTCCAATATAGCTTATGAACCTACTATCTAAGCCTAAAAATAAATTTGTGGAGGGTTCAACATCTTTTTCTTCCAAGTTTATAATATCAAAAACCTCATCCACAATAAGACCTACCATAATGTTGTTGATATGCACTACAAGGATCTCGTTATCCTTAGATAAGAAGTCTTCATCAAAAAATCTTTTTCTTAAATTATATAAAGGAAGTACCTTTCCCCTTAAATTGATTAAGCATTCAACAAAATTTGGAGAATTAGGGACCTTCATGATGTTAAAATCCTTTACTTTATTAATGCCATTAACATAGTCAATTTCTACAGCATAATACTGGTTTCCAATTTGAAACACAACGAGTTGCATATTGGGCATATTTTTCACTCCTATTTGCAAATTTCCTGGTTCCGATAATATTTTACTACTTCTCTAAAGCTAAATCATTTAGCTGTTCAGCTAAACTAGTAATTTCTTCAATACTAGCGGTAACCTCCTGTACAGCTGCCGCTTGTTGTTCTGTTACGGTTGTAGTGTCGTTCCCCATTCTAACTGTGTTTCTTACAGACTCCTGTATACGATCAATAAAGTCTTTAATTTTAAATACAGTTTGCTTAGAATCACTGGATAATTTTCGTATTTCCTGTGCTACTACGCCAAAGCCTAGTCCAGCTTCCCCAGCTCTAGCTGCTTCGATAGCAGCATTTAAACCTAATAGTCTTGTCTCATCAGCAATTTCCTTGATAAAGTCTAGTACTTCACTAATCTGTTCTGACATCTTATCCACATTTCTGATTTCTTGATTTAGTTGCGCTTGATTGCTACTGACATCTATAGCAGAGGCTGCCATTTCCTCCATAGTAGCAGATATCTGTGTAAGACTGTCGTTAAGAATGGTTGCTGCACTTTTTAATTTATATTGATGGTACCAAGTTTTCGACATGTTATTGGCTACGATATACAATACATTTGCTGCTGCTTGAATCTCTTCTTTAGATAAAGTAGTAACTTCTCTGACAGCGTTTACATAGCCTTCAGCATCTACACCAATTTCTCCAGCTATTTTTTTGTATTTTTCTTCTTCAGGAGAAGCTGTTAGAACTTGTCCACCTAAAATGGTTCCAATGAGTCTTCCCTCCAACATAATAGGGGCTGCAAAATCTATTAGACCTGCATGACATTCATAGACCACAGGCTTACCCGTTCTGGCAGCTTCTTCTCCTCCTTTTTTATGAGACTCTGCACACCTACGGTCCCCAGCTTCTGTTGAATGGGTAAAGTCCATACAAAATCTTGTATACCTACTAGGATTTGTAATTGGATTTCCTTTTTCATCAACAGTGACACTAGCTAATCCTATGGCTGTTGCGAAATCATCCTGAAATTTTTGGAGAAAATCAATGTCAATAATGTCCCTCAAGTCGATACTTTCTAGATCGATGTTTTCCCTCACTATACTGCTTTTCATAAATTAGCCCCCTTTTAATAAAGAATCATTAAATTTTTAAATTTAAAGCTGATGTCATCATGGAAAATGATAACAGCCACTATGGCCAATAAAAGTTATCATAAACTTCTACAAATGGTAGTACTATAAAAAAATTGTAACGGCTATAGAAAATGTCGATTCATGTAATATTCTATGAAAATCTTAAAACTCCTTTAAAATTTAACTTTAGAAGTGCGCATCTATAGAAATTACTCCGTGATAATTTTAATAAATGCTTTATCAACGCCCCTATCTGATTCCTTGATTTAAAGCTTTAGCTGGAAGAAGTGGCTGCTTAGCGCTTGAATTTTTTAGAGAATAAAGAAGTTTTAAAAATAAAAGAAGCAACATACATATTAATTATATACAATCTATAGATTTATAGGATATAGGAAGAAAGCGTCAAAATATAATCATGAAAGTTCGAAAAAAAGAGGAGGTTTCAAAAAATCATGACACAATTTGAGGATTTAATAAAGAAGGATAGAAATGAAAATAAGAAACATCATTTTCAAGGTACACTTTTAGATTATCTCAGTATATTAAAAGAAAATCCATCTCTATGCGAATTAGCTCACCATAGAATGTATCAACTGATTGTAGAAAAGGGCGTAGAAGTAATTAATACGGAAGAACACCCAAGGCTGAGGAGAATATATGGCAATGATATCATCAAACAATACAATTTCTTTAAAGACGATTTTTTTGGCATTGATAAAACACTGATGAAAATTGTCAATTATTTAAGGGCTGCAGCTATGAGGGGAGAAGAATCTCGTCAAGTTCTCTATTTAGTGGGGCCAGTAGGGGCAGGTAAGTCCTCTATTATGGAGACCTTAAAAAAAGCCCTGGAGATGAGTCCTCCTATCTATGCTATTAAAGATTGTCCTATGCGGGAGGAACCCCTACATCTTATTCCCAAGCATTTAAGAGGAGCATTTGAAGAATTATTGGGTGTAAAAATTGAAGGGGATTTATGTCCAGTTTGCCGCTATAAATTAGTAGAGGAATATAATGGAGAGTTTGAAAAGTTTCCTGTAGAAACTGTAAATTTTAGTATTCGATCTAGAAAAGGTGTTGGTGTGGTACCACCAGTTGATCCAAACAATCAAGATACCTCTGTATTAATAGGTTCAGTAGATATTTCAAAGCTTGACTTATATTCTGAGGATGATCCAAGAGTTTTGTCTTTAAACGGTGCCTTTAATGTAGGGAATCGAGGGATTGTTGAATTTATAGAAGTATTTAAAAATGAAGTAGAATATTTGCATACGATGATTACTGCCACGCAGGAAAAAAGTATTCCATCCCCGGGCAAGGGCTCTATGATTTACTTTGATGGCATAATTTTAGCCCATTCCAACGAGGCAGAATGGAATAAGTTTAAGGCAGATCATACAAATGAAGCTATATTAGATAGGATTGTAAAAATAGAGGTACCTTATTGTCTGGAGTTAAGAGAAGAGATAAAAATATATAAAAAAATATTAAAAAATAGCAAATTCAGTAGTCATATTGCGCCCCACACCATGGAATTGGCATCAATGTTTGCCATATTGACAAGATTAGCACCTTCTTCAAAGGTAGATCCTATCACAAAATTGAAAATATACAATGGAGAAGAGATTATAGAAAAGGGTAGTGCTAAGAAATTGGATATTTTAGAGCTTAGAGAAGAAGCGCAGCGAGAAGGTATGACAGGAATATCTACCAGATTTATTATCAAGGCCCTTGATACAGCTATTGCGCAATCGGAGTATGATTGTATCAATCCTATTACGATTTTAGAAACCCTTATTAAAGCGGTGAAGGAATTAACGCTAGGGGAGGATGAAAAAAAGAGATATCTAAACTTTTTACAGGATACGATAAAAAAGGAATATCATAAGATTTTAGAGAAAGAAGTGACGAAAGCCTTTATTCATGGGTATAAGGAGCAGGCGGAGGATTTATTTAACAACTATTTAGATCATGCTGAAGCCTATGTCAATAATACAAAAATCAAAGATAGGAATACGGGAGAAGAGTTGGAGGCAGATGAAAAGTTTTTGCGATCTATTGAAGAACAGATTGATATTACACAAAGTGCAGCCAAGGGTTTCCGCCAAGATGTTACAGCCTATATGTTTTATGTGATAAGAAAAGGAGGAAAAATTGATTATACCAGTTATGAGCCATTAAGAGAGGCTATTGAGAAAAAGTTAACTTCCTCTGTAAGGGAACTAAGCAGAGTAGTCACCCGCACTAAGGTAAGAGATAAAGAGCAAAAGGAAAAGTATAATGCTATGGTAGAAGAAATGAAACGTAATGGTTATTGTGATCACTGCTGCAATGTCATTCTCAAATATGCTGCCAACAATCTTTGGAAGGACTAGAGGATAATGGGGGTGAAGCTATGACGATATTTAGAGAGTTTGACAGTAGAGGGAGAGATCGTTCAGCAGAAGACCGAAGAAGACATCGACAATTGGTAGAGGAATCTATTAAGAAAAATATAGGAGATATTATTGCCGAGGAAAGTATTATTGGAAAAAGCAAAGATAAAAAAATAAAGATTCCAATAAGAGGTATTAAAGAATATCAATTTATCTATGGAAAAAACAAACCAGGAACTGGTTCTGGTGATGGAAGTGAAAAAAGAGGGGATAAAATAGGCAGCGATGAGATGGAGAAGGGTAAGGGGCAAGAGGGTGAAGCTGGAAATCAAGAAGGTGAAGATATTTATGAAACTGAGGTGACAATCGAAGAATTAATGAACTACTTATTTGAAGACTTAAATTTGCCCTTTCTTGATAAAAAAAAGTTCAATGAATTAGAAAGTAAAAAGAATTTTAAACGTTTGGGCTATCAAAGAAAAGGTATTCCACCACGTCTTGCTAAGAAAAGGTCTATGATAGAAAGGATTAAAAGGGAGAAAGCTTATCAGCGAGGAAAAAGAGAAAATCCAGAAATTTTTCAGCAACAGGAAAAAGAAAGGTTTCCTTTTAAAGAAGACGATCTAAGATACTTTCGACTGAGGGAAGATATAAAGCGAGAAAGCAATGCGGTTGTTATATGTATTATGGACACCTCAGGGTCTATGTATATAGCAAAAAAGTATTTAGCTAGAAGCTTTTATTTTCTTTTATATCAATTTGTTAAATTGAAGTATATTAATATTGATATTGTGTTTATAGCACACTCCACTACTGCTAAGGAAGTTAATGAAGATGAGTTTTTCCACAAAGTAGAAACTGGAGGAACTTATATCAGCAGTGGCTATGAAAAGGCTCTAGAGATTATTGAAAAAAGATACAATCCTGCTGTATGGAATGTATATGCTTTTCATTGCAGTGATGGAGACAACTGGTCCAATGACAACGAAAAAGCAATACAGTTAGCAGGAAAATTATGCGAAGTATGTAATCTTTTTGGTTATGGAGAGATATTACAGGGATATTATAATAGAAACAGTAAAATTTTCAATGAGTTTTCAAAATTGAAGCACAAAAATTTTTCAGCGGTAACAATCTCTAGAAAGGAGGATATCATTCCAGCCCTTAAAGACCTGCTAGATAAGGAAAGAGACGCTGTGGAGTGATTATTTTGCCTATGAGAGAGTATACAATAAAAGAATTAGAAAAGTGGAATAAAAAAATAGAAGAAATTGCAATAAAGGAAGGTTTAGATTATTATCCTCAGGAATTTGAAGTTTGTAGCTATGATGATATGCTTTGTTATGAGGCTTATGTTGGGATGCCAGCCCATTATCCCCATTGGAGTTATGGAAAGGCTTATGAAAAGAGTAAGACGCTTTATTCCTATAACTTAAAAGGTCTGCCCTATGAAATGGTTATCAACTCAAATCCTTGTATTGCTTACCTTATGCGGGATAACACTTTGCTTTTGCAAATTCTTACCATTGCACATGTATATGGCCATAATGACTTCTTTAAAAATAATCGTTTGTTTGTGGAGGGAACGAGGGCTGAGGATGTAGTACAGATGTTTAAAAAGCATGCCGATAGGGTCAGAAGCTACATTCATGATCCCAGTATTGGCTATGAAAAGGTTGAACGTATTTTAGATGCAGCCCATGGTATTAAATTTCAGACTTCGAGAGTAACCGGAGATAAAAAAATATCCGATAAAGAGAAGAAAGAAAAACTTCTTACGAAGTATTACGAGGAAACAAAGATCACTAGTGTATTAGAAGGAAAAAAAGAGGTGCCTTATCCTAATTTAAATAAAATCCCGCTAGAACCTACTGAAGAGATTATGGAGTTTATTATAACCTATGGTAAGTTGGAAGAGTGGGAAAGGGATATCATGCGAATTGTTTTAGAAGAGACAAAATATTTTATACCTCAAATTGAAACAAAAATTATGAACGAAGGATGGGCTAGCTATTGGCATTATAAGATATTGAATCAATTGGAGCTTCCCCAAAACCTGCATATGGAGTTTTTGAGTAGGCATAATCAAGTAGTCAGACCATTTTTAGGAAGTATCAATCCATACTATATGGGATTCAAAATTTTTACCGAAATCGAAAAAAGTTATGGTAAGGAAAAGATATTTGAAGTGCGGAAGATTGAAAGAGATCAATCCTTTATTCGAAGGTATTTGACAGAAGGGCTGTGCAAAGAAATGCACCTCTTTCAGTACAATAAAAAAGAAAAAGATTATATCATTGAAGAAGTTGCAGATGAAACAGGATGGAAAAAGATTAGAAATACCATTGCTAACACAGTAGGTATGGAGGCAATCCCCTGCATCAAAGTGGTAGAAGTATCTCAAAAAGATCATATACTTATACTAAAGCATGATTATGATGGTAGAGAACTAGAACTATCTTATGCCTATGAAACTTTAAAGTATATTACAAGTCTTTGGGGTGGCAAAGTTCAATTGATGACCACGATTAGCAAAACCCCAAAAACAATTTCATGTGATGAAAATAAAAGAGTCAGCATAAGTTCTGCAACAAGTTAAAAAAAAAAGCATCTACTAAGCAATGGGGTTTGTAGGTGCTTTTTAACTATATATAGGTCTTTTTACCTGTCCTACTTGAAATAGGATGCAAGAATAAAATAAACTAATAAGTAGTTAAAAAAATACAAAAGATAAATGTAGTTATTTGAGAGGGAAGGGAAAAATATCATGAAGGATAATCAATATATGTTGGATAACTATAGAATTATAGGAAATAAGTTTAAGGATGAAAATCAATTAGAAAAAGCGCTGCATTTTTATAATAAGGCCTATGAATGTAGAGGTGGTAATGAAGATATCGAGTTACTACTACAAATGGGCCTTATTTATGATGAAATGCAGGACTATGAAGAGGCAAAGAAAAAGTATAAAGAAGTTCTTAACATAAACCCTAAAGAAGCCAGAGGTTACTATAGCTTAGCCATCGCATATGATAATGAAAAAAATTATATGAAGGCAATTAAATTTTATAAGTTGGCCATAGAGTTAGATCCTTATTATGATAGAGCCTACTTTTTTCTAGCAAATGCTTATGATGAAATTGGACAAAAAGATAAGGCGATTCAGTATTATAAAAAGGTGATTGAACTGGATGAAGAGGATTTTTGGGCATATGTTAATTTAGGTTCTATTTATGAAGAAATCCATGAGAATCAATTGGCTTTAGAGATGATGAAGAAAGCCTTAGAGATTGAAGGGGAAAACTATAAAGCATTATTCAATATGGGAGTAATTTTAAAAAAATTGGGAAGGATTGAAGAAGCTATTGCATATTATAAGTTGTCTATTCAACAAAATTCCAAATTCCCTTACAGTTATTTCAATCTAGCAATTATTTATAAAGAACAGAAGAAATATCATGAAGGGATAGAGATATTAAATAAAGCAATTTATACCAACAAAGAGGTGGCAGTATTATATTATAATAGAGCATGTCTGTATGCCCTCATGAATCAACTAGAAAAGGCTATGCGAGATCTTATTCGAGCAACGGAGTTAGATGCTGATTTAGTAGAATATATGAAAAATGATGAAGAACTCGATGCGTTGAGAGAATTGGAAGCATACAAGCTTATGTTTTAAGTACATAAGTGAAAAAAAACTGCCCTTAGATTAGATAACTTCTTGTATATGGCAGAGGCTGTGAAAAAGTTGGTATTTTTAAGGTTAACATAACATTCACAGAAATTTAAAAGTATTGTATGGAAATACAATGCTTACCATATATATTAAGAAGTATGTCGCTGTTAATCTAGAGCAGATTGTTCACAAGTTTTAGTAACAAGATTTAATTTATTATAACATCTTGATTTAAGGAAACAATAAATAAACTCCTAAGAAAGTTAAAGAAAATATAAAGATTTTGTAAAGAAAAAAATTGGTGATGATTACAAGAATTTAACGGAGATTTATAGGGGATTTAAAATAAATACAAAAGAATAACATAAAATAAAAGTATAGAATAAAATAACAGTAGAAAGACGGAAATAACCTGGAGGTGTTCCTATGAAGAGTATTACTTATGGAGAGATCAGCTTTGACAAAGTTTGTGAAAAGATTAAGGAATATACAAGTGAGGACTTGGCGCTAGAGTATGTTATTTCTGTAGGTACGGATTCTCAAAATGTAGATGGCTATACAAAGATGGTTTCTGTTATTGCGTTAGTTCGTAAAAGAAAAGGTGGCATTTTTTTCTATGATATAAAAAAGGTAAAAAAAATTAAGAATTTAAGACAAAAAATTTTAAAAGAAACACAGTACAGCATTGAATTAGCGTCGAATATCATGGATTTTATTAATCAAAATCATATCAAGGCTTCATTAGAAGTACATGTAGACATTGGTACCCATGGGGATACAAAATATCTTATTAAGGAGATTGTAGGGTGGGTCATAGGTTCAGGGTTTAAATGCTGTGTGAAGCCGGATTCCTATACATCTACTGGAATCGCTGATAAAATATCTAAAAAAGGAAGCAAGGTCTGCTAAAAGCACCGGAAACAGACTGAAATAGAATACTTTTTTGATATTGGAATGAAAAACTAGCAATACTGGCAATACTATAGTAATATGGATAAGAAGGTAAATATCACCATAAAATAATCTATAAGGGAGAGGAAAATACATATGAAGAATCCAATCGTTACTTTTACTATGGAAGACGGTAGTCAAATGAAGGCGGAGCTTTACCCCGAAATTGCTCCTAATACTGTAAATAATTTTATTTCTTTAGTTAAAAAAGGATTTTATAATGGTGTAATTTTTCACCGCGTTATTCCGGGCTTCATGATTCAAGGAGGAGATCCTCAAGGCATGGGTATTGGTGGACCAGGATATTCTATTCAAGGAGAGTTTTCTGGAAATGGCTTTAAAAATGACTTGAAACATACCAAGGGCGTACTTTCTATGGCTAGAGCGATGGACCCTAATTCAGCTGGTTCTCAGTTTTTCGTGATGGTGGAAGATGCTCCCCATTTAGATGGACAATATGCTGCATTTGGCAAGGTAATAGAAGGCATAGAAACTGCTGATAAAATTGTATCAGTAAAAAGAAATCATAGTGATAAACCTCTTGAGGATCAGCGGATGAAGGAAGTTACCGTTGAAACCTTCGGTGAAGACTATCCAGAGCCAGATAAATTGGCATAAAATAGATCTTTTTACAACTGAAAGTAGCGGATGTGAAAAAAAATCACCTTACATAAAATACGATGGTTATGCAGGGTGATTTTTAGGTTTTACGGGCACCGGCCTTTGAATGTAGTTGAATTTAAAAATTTTTTAAAGTGTAACTTGTGATTTTAATATATACATGATAATATGATAATAATTAAAGTATAACTTAAAAAATTTTATTAAAAACTTATCGTTAGAGGAGGGAGCAATTGTTTTGTTAGGTTATCGAATTAGAGAGATACGGCATAAAAAAGGTATGACGCTAAATGAGTTAGCTTCTGAGATAGATGTTACTGCCAGTTATATCTCGCAGGTTGAAAGAGATATTATAGAGCCATCTTTATCATCTTTGAGAAAAATCGCTGTTGCCCTAGGGGTACCGTTATTTACTTTCTTACATGACGATACAGTAGATCCTATTGTGGTAAGAGCTTCAGAAAGACGAAAACTTGCATTACCGGAAAGCAGCATTATTTATGAATTTGTTACACCAATGGTGGCTGATCAAAAGGTACAACCGAAGATGGAAATTATCCATTTTCAATTGGCGCCTAAATCTTGGACAAGCGAAGAAAATATTACCCATGAAGCAGATGAATGTATCTTTGTCATTGATGGAGAGTTAGAAATCTATTTAGAAGAAAAGAGATACCATCTACAGGCCGGGGATAGTATATACATCAAAGAAAATATAGGACACAGGTTTTATAATCCAACAAACCAAACAGTTAAAGGATTGACGAATATTGCACCAGCTATTTATTAAATCCTTTCTAACCCTTGTTATTTATATACAAGGGAATTTTTTTATGCGAAAATAACTATATATATGGTGGGCGGATAAAAAATTTTTATTTCCTACTTTTTTAGCAGGTTTAGAATAATTCCTATCGAATATTTAAGATATAAAATAAAATTAAAGGAGCAATGAAAATGAACCATGGAACATTAGATTTAAAAAAACTGGTGATTTATTATTCTTTTGAAGGCAATACAAAATTGATTGCACAAACAATAGCAGATACGGTGCAGGGGGATTTATTACAATTAGTACCGAAAAAAGAAATACAGTCTAAGGGGTTTATGAAATACTTTTGGGGTGGAAGACAGGTTATGATGAAAAAAAAGCCTGAATTATATCCTTTAGATAAAAACCCACAGGATTATGATGTGTTATTTATAGGGACACCGGTTTGGGCATGGAGTTTTGCACCTCCCCTATATACATTTTTTCAAACCACGGAAATTGCTAATAAAAAAGTCGCTTTATTTAGTTGTAATCGTGGACAAAATGGAAAAACCTTTGAAAATATGAAAAAAGAGCTATATAAAAATGACGTCGTAGGTCAAATAGAATTTTTTGATCCTTTAAAAAATAACAGAGAGGAAAATATTAGAAAGGTAGTAGACTGGACAAAGGGTATTATGCAGGCTATATAAATTCTATCAAAGGATGTGTAAGGACTTGGATCAAGAAAATCGGTATTTACCTATCATTGCAGGTATATTTGTAGCAATAATATTTGGTTTTTCTTTTTTATTTACAAAGGAAGCTTTAGATACACTTAATCCTTTTCACCTCTTAGGTTTTAGATTTGCCTTCGCTACAATCACGTTATTATTATTACAGATTATGCAGGTGATTAAGATCAATCTTATAGGAAAAAGAGTGCAGATACTATTATTTCTGGCTTTGTTTCAACCTATATTATATTTTGTATGTGAAACATTAGGTGTGGGCATGACCTCGGCTTCGGAAGCAGGGATGATGATTGCATTGATACCTATTGTTGTTACAGTATTAGCAGCTATCTTTTTAGAGGAAAAACCTACTAAAATGCAGTTGATTTTTATTTGTTTATCAGTAATTGGTGTGATTTTTATTGTTGTGATGACAGGAAACCTCCGTGTAGGTAGCAGCTTTGCTGGCATGTTTATTTTATTAGGGGCTGTTTTGGCAGCTGGGATATTTAATGTACTATCTCGCAAATCTTCTTTGCATTTTAAACCAGTAGAAATTACTTATGTAATGATGTGGGTAGGGGTAATCGTTTTTAACAGTATAGCTATCCTTCAACATATTCGTCAAGGAAATTTAATAAGTTATCTTGAACCATTAAAAAATGCAAAAATATTGCTATCTATTATATACTTAGGGGGGCTGTCTTCTGTTGGAGCTTTCTTTATGCTAAATTTTATGTTATCCAAAGTGGAGGCTTCTAAGGCAGCAGTTTTCACCAATCTAATTACAGTCATTTCTATTATCGCAGGCGTAGTTTTTAGAGGTGAACCCTTCTATTGGTTTCATGGGGTTGGAGCTTTTATGATTTTGTTAGGGGTATGGGGAACGAATTATTTCGAAAAGCAAAAAATTCCCTACGAAATTAGATTTGATACAATAAAGAGGTAGTATGTTAAATGAAATCTCTTTGTCTGCATATATTTATAATAATAAAAATATTTTTAATGTTGGGAAAGATTAGAAGGGATAAGTATAATATTTGTAGAAATATGTAGTAAAATGTAGTAAAATGTAATATTATTACCATTTACTAACTAAAAGCTGGTGACTACTGTGAATATTTTGAAATTTAGGGGTATTAAACAAAAATTTTCTATGATGATCATTATAGGTGTTATTACGTTAACTTTTATTTTTATCACCTTTTATAGCATGTTTACAAAAAACGTAGTGGTTAACATGCTATACGAAAATAACTTAAGTTGTACTGAGGCCTATGCAAATATTGTTGGGTACTGGTTACAAGAACGTATTAATGAAATAGAATTATACGCTGAAAATACAGTGATTAAAACAATGGATCTAGAAAAAATTCAACCCTATTTGCAAAGGGAAATGGAAAAAAAGTCTCATATATATGATGTGTTATTTATAGCAGAGACAAACGGGACTTATCATACCAATGACCTTATTCATGCAGGAAATTTAGCAGATCGGTATTATTTTTCAGAAGTCATGGAGGGTAAAAAAGTTTTTTCAGATGCGTTGGTTTCCCTTGCTACTGGTAAATATGTATCAGTTATCGCAATACCTATTAAAAACTATGAAGGGGAGATCATAGGACTGATGGGAGGCGCCCTAGACTTAACAAAATTATATGAGCTTATAGAGGTTTTAAAAATAGAAAATAGGGGAAAGGTAGAAAGCTATTCTTATATTGTTGATAAAACAGGACAGATTATTACCCACCCAAATAAGGAATATATTTTGCAAGGAAATATAAGCATGCCATCTGCTTGGGGTACTGAAGAAATTGTAGAGGCTGCTGAAAAAATTTTGACACAAGAAAAAGGTCAAGTTATCTATACTTACAACCAGATTAAAAGCCATGCGTATTTTCATAGAATCCCTAATACAAATGGTTGGAAGATTGTTTCAAAGATCCCAGCCTATAGTACAATGCATCCTATGGTGACATTACATACCTTGCTAATCATTACAGGCATTATGGTAGTGATTTTGGGGGTGATTGGAAGCTTGCTTTTTACGAATAAAAACACAAAGCCCATTATTGACTTAAAAGAGGCTTTTGACAGGGCAGCTAAAGGAGATTTAACCGTTCGCGCTGAAACGAAATATCTTGACGAATTAGGGGAAGCAGGTAAAAGTTTTAACCAGATGATGGAAAAAATTAGTTCTCTCACCTACTATGATGCCGTTACTGGCCTTCCCAATAGAAATTACTTGGTAGAAGAATTGACTATGAAGCTTAGACACAAGAAGTCCAGGAAGAAAAAACTTAGTATGGTATTATTTACACTAAGTAAATTTAAAACAATCAATGATATGTACGGTTTTGAAATAGGAGATGAAGTATTAAGAAAAGTAGCCAATAGAATTAAGAAAAAGGTAGGCGCTAATAATAAAGTGGTCCGTATGACAGGAGATGATTTTATTGTACTGTTTTATGAGATGGGGACCAAAAGTAAGATTGTAAAGAAAACAGAGGATTTATTGGAGGATATCAGTAAACCTTTTATGATAAAAGCCCATAGCTTACATATTTATGCTAGCGCTGGTATCGTGTTTTATCCTGAAGATGGTAGAGATGTGGATATGCTGTTGAAAAATGTAAGCGCAGCTAAGCTACGAGCAAAGGCAAAGGGAAGCGGTTATTATCAAGTATATAATAAAAGCATAAGCAGGCAATTATCAGAAGAAATGGTCATAGAGAAATACCTTTATGATGCTACGGCAAATGAAGCCTTTGCCTTAGAATACCAACCTTTCGTAGATATGAAAACAGGGGAAATCGTAGAAACAGAGGCACTGATAAGATGGTACCACCCTGAGAAAGGTTTTATTCCTCCTTCTCAATTTATTCCTTTAGCTGAAAAAACAGGACTAATTATTCCTATTGGAAATTGGGTTTTATGGGAAGCCTGCAGACAAAATAAAGTTTGGCAGGATAAAGGTTATAAACCTATCACAATGTCAATAAACATATCTGCGCTGCAGTTTGCCAGAGAAGATTTTATAGAAGTAGTAAAGGCCACCTTAAAAGAAGTGGGGTTGGCACCTCAATATGTAGCATTGGAAATAACAGAAGGAATTGCTATGGAAAATATAGAAGAGAATATTGTGAAGCTTCGTCAATTAAAGGAATTGGGCGTGAAAATTTCTATTGATGATTTTGGTACGGGATTTTCATCCTTGAGTTATTTTGCTAGATTTCCAATAGATAGTCTTAAGATTGATCGTTCCTTTATACAAAATATTACAAACTCTCGACAATCCCAAACAATCGTAGCCACTATTATTTCCATGGGAAGGGCCTTAGGCATAGAGAATATTGCAGAGGGGGTTGAAACAAAAGAGCAGTTGGCTTTTATTAAAGGCGAAAGCTGTCATAAGGCACAAGGTTATCTCTTTAGCAAACCCATCAACCCTGAAGACTTTGAAAAATTGTTGTCTGAAAATAAAAGATATGAATAAAAATGCAACTGTTGCCCTTCGCAACAGTTGCATTTTTATCCTTCGGGGTATTGCTAAGTTTGAAATTTATCGCTGATTTAGAAGATATTTTGATGAAATACTTGTCAAAAATTACAGATAAGTATATATTAAGTATATGTTTTTTTACAGGAAAAAGCTTGGATAAAATGAAAAGAAGGCAAGTATGGTATAATATAGCTATACGTCTTTAAACTTTATAGAGGTATAGCTATATAGATGTGTGCCCTTAAATTTTAATATACTAAGGGCTACATTTGCAGTCCACGGTTTTAGGGCGAAGCCGTAGACCGTGTGTATTAAAATTTAACTTTAGAAGCGCGCATCTATAGACAGTGGCTATGTTTTAAAATACATTTACGATAGAAAAGGTGGTAATAAAATGGATCTTAATGAAAAAAGCTTAATTTTACACGAAGAAAAGGTTGGAAAAATTCAAGTAGCTTCTAAGGTGGCAGTTGAGAATAGAGAGGACTTGAGTTTAGCCTATACCCCTGGTGTAGCAGAGCCCTGCAGGAAGATTAATCAAAATAAAGAGGATGTGTATAAATACACCGCCAAAGGAAATTTAGTTGCAGTGGTTAGTGATGGAACGGCTGTTTTAGGTTTAGGAGATATAGGGCCTGAAGCCGCAATGCCTGTTATGGAGGGAAAAGCCATCCTGTTTAAGGAATTTGCAAATGTAGATGCTTTTCCTATCTGTTTAGATACAAAGGATGTAGATGAAATTGTAAAAACTGTAAAAATGATTTCTCCAACCTTTGGGGGAATAAATTTAGAGGATATTAGTGCTCCCCGATGTTTTGAAATTGAAGAAAGATTGAAAAAGGAATTAGATATTCCAGTATTTCATGATGACCAACACGGTACAGCAATTGTTACAGTTGCAGGTATCATCAATGCTTTAAAAGTAGTAAATAAAAAAATAGAAGATGTTTCTATCGTTATCAATGGTGCTGGGGCAGCTGGGGTAGCTATTGCAAAAATGTTGAAACGTATGGCGCCAAAGGATATTTTATTATGCGACAGTAAGGGAATTGTATATGCTGGAAATCCTACTAATAATGAATATAAAGAAGAAGCTGCTGAAATTACCAATAAAGATAAGAAAAAAGGTACGCTTAAAGATGCTATGGTGGAGGCAGATATATTTATTGGGGTATCTGCACCTGAAGTTGTAACAGAGGATATGGTAAAGAGTATGAAGAAGGATGCTATTATTTTTGCCATGGCAAATCCTATACCAGAAATTATGCCGGATTTAGCGCTTAAAGCAGGGGCAAAGGTAGTGGGTTCTGGCCGTTCAGACTTTCCTAATCAAGTAAATAATCTTCTTGCTTTTCCTGGGATTTTTAGAGGGGCATTAGATGTGAGAGCAAAAGAAATCAATGAGGAAATGAAGTTAGCTGCAGCCTATGCTATCGCCAGTATTATAGAAGAGGATCAACTAAAACCTGATTATGTTATCCCACCAGTTTTTGATAAGAAGGTAGTAGACAGAGTAGCCGCTGCAGTAATTAAGGCTGCTAGAGATACAGGAGTTGCGTCAGTATAAGTTGTTTTTTTAAACAATTGACAGTAGGAAGACAAAAAAGTTAAAATCAAGTGTACTATTTAACTAAAAATATATGGAAAGAGGAAGAAAAATGCAGGATCAGTTTTTGCAGCAAGTAAGAAGAAGAAGAACTTTTGCCATTATATCTCACCCCGATGCTGGTAAAACAACTTTGACAGAAAAGTTATTGCTCTATGGAGGTGCTATTCGTCTAGCCGGTTCTGTAAAATCTAGAAGAGCACAAAAACATGCTGTATCAGATTGGATGGAAATTGAAAAACAAAGAGGAATTTCGGTTACCTCCAGTGTGTTACAGTTTGACTATGATGGATACTGTATTAATATATTAGATACGCCAGGTCACCAAGACTTTAGTGAGGATACCTATAGAACCCTTATGGCGGCAGACAGCGCTGTCATGGTAATTGACTGTGCTAAGGGTGTAGAGGCACAAACGAAGAAGCTATTTGAAGTTTGTAAGATGAGAGGTATTCCGATTTTTACTTTTGTAAATAAATTAGATAGAGCTGGGAAAGATCCCTTTGAACTCATGGAAGAAATAGAAAATGTCTTAGGAATACAGTCCTATCCTATGAACTGGCCTATTGGTACCGATGGAAACTTTAAAGGGGTCTACAATCGAAGAAAGTCTCAAATAGAGGTCTTTAATGATGGTAAACACGGCCAAACTGTCGTTGAATCTGTTGTTGGGGATGTTGGAGACGATGTTTTTAAAGATTTGCTAGGGGAGGGGCTTCATCAGCAACTTATGGAAGAAATAGAATTATTAGATGTTGCTGGAGATAATTTTGATTTAAACAAAGTCTTAAAGGGTCAATTAACACCAGTATTTTTTGGAAGTGCCATGACAAATTTTGGGGTTCGGCCTTTTTTAGAGGGATTTTTAGAAATGACTACCCCACCTGTAGCTAGGATGAGCAATGAAGGAGAAATAGACCCAGAAAGTGATAATTTTACTGGATTTATTTTTAAAATTCAAGCCAACATGAATCCAGCACATAGAGATCGAATTGCTTTTATCCGCATTTGTTCTGGAAAGTTTCAAAAAGGAATGTCGGTGAATCATGTTCGTGCCAAAAAGTCTATCAAGTTAGCACAACCTCAACAGTTTTTAGCACAAGATCGTGCAGTGGTAGAGGAGGCTTATCCGGGAGATATTATTGGCGTACATGACCCAGGAATATTTAATATAGGGGATACCCTATGTGGAAACAACGCTAAAATAGAGTACGAAGGAATTCCTGTATTTGCTCCTGAACATTTTGCCAGGGTATATGCCAAAGATTCTATGAAAAGAAAACAATTTATTAAAGGGGTAGAGCAGATATCAGAGGAAGGAGCTATTCAGGTTTTTAAAAGACCTCATGTAGGTGTTGAGGAATTGATTATTGGTGTAGTAGGGATACTGCAATTTGAAGTGCTGGAGTATAGATTAGAAAAAGAATATGGTGTAGAAATAAAAATGCAATCCTTGCCTTATAAATATATCCGTTGGATTCAGCAGGAAAACTTTGATTATGATAGATTCAGTCTTACTATGGACAGTTTGCTTGCAGAAGATAAGGAAGAAAAGCCGGTGGTTTTATTTGAGAATGAGTGGTCTATTCAAAAGGTAGAAGAACGAAATAAAGGTGTTGTGTTAAAGAGTATTTCTACGAAAAATTAAATAGAAAACTTATAAGAAACATCTCTGTTGAAAACAAGAACACTTTTTCATTGACCTTGTTAAAGACAGGGGTGTTTTGTTTTGAATAATTTAGAATATTTAAAAAAATTTAATAGAAATACCAAATTCTATTATCCTATGATATAATGAATTTGTTAGTAAATGAAAATTCAAAAAAAACAGTAATTTTTATTACGGGATTAATAGATATGTGCCTTTGCATAGGCTTATATCTATGGAACCTAGCAGAAGGGAGGAGAAAAATAGGAAATTATGAATGAAAAACTATAATGATTTTAATAGGAGGGACAATTTATGTTGGGAAATCCAGTGGTATTATCGGTTTTAGTAATGATTGTATTATGTCTTTTTAAATTAAATGTTATTTTATCTTTAATCATTGCAGCATTGGTTGGTGGTGCGCTGGCAGGTATTCCTATTGGAGACGTAATGGGGATATTAATTGGAGGTATGGGTGGCAACTCCAGTACCGCTTTAAGCTATATTTTGTTAGGAGCTTTAGCTGCTGCTGTGCATAAAACAGGTGTTGCAGAAATACTTGCGAAAAAGATTGTACAGTGGGTTAAAGGAAAAGGAATTATTTTGATTGTAATTATTGCTATTGTAAGTAGTCTTTCTCAAAATTTGTTTCCTGTCCATATTGCATTTATTCCAATAATGATTCCTCCATTGGTAGCTGTAATGAATCAATTGAAAATTGATCGAAGAGCTGTTGCCTCTGCCTTAACCTTTGGTTTGAAGGCACCTTATGTAGCTCTACCAGTGGGCTATGGGTGGGTTTTTCATGGTATTATCAGTGATCAAATGACGGATAATGGCATGGCGATAGCACAAGGAGATGTTTGGAAGGTAATGTGGATACCAGGGGTGGCTATGGTTATAGGACTTTTCATTGCTATTTTCATTACCTACAGAAAGACTAGAGAATATGAAAGCTCAGATGAAGCTCATGCGGAGGCTGCTGCAGCAGTTGAAGAAAAAGTTAAAATGACAGGAAAGCACTGGGCAGCTTTAATAGGGGCTGTTTCAGCTTTGGTGGTACAGCTAAGTCCTCTAGGATCATTACACCTTGGGGCTATTGTTGGACTTGCTATTATGGTGGTAAGCGGTGCTATTGGATGGAAGGATATAGATGAAATTATTCATAGCGGTATAGGCATGATGGGCTTTATCGCCTTTGTTATGCTGGTGGCGGCAGGTTATGGTGCTGTTATCCGAGAAACTGGCGGGGTAGAAACACTGGTGGCAGCTATTTCTGGCATCATGGGGGGTAGTAAGTTTATTGCAGCTACAGCCATGACTCTGCTTGGTCTTATTATCACCATGGGTATAGGTACTTCCTTTGGAACGATTCCAATTATTGCAGCAATTTACGTACCGCTAGCGGCTGCTATGGGCTTTAGTCCGATGGCTACTGTACTATTAATCGGTACTGCTGCTGCCTTAGGAGATGCAGGCTCTCCAGCTTCTGACAGTACATTAGGACCAACAGCAGGGTTAAATATAGACGGGCAGCATGACCACATATGGGATACTTGTGTGCCTACCTTTATTCACTATAACATACCACTTGTTCTATTTGGTATTATTGGTGCATTGATTTTGTAGGTATATGTTTTTATGCTTGAATTTCATCGGCTATTGTCGAGGATTTACCCTCGATTGAAAAAACTAACTAAGGACTGCAAATGCGGTCCTTAGTATATGAAAATGCATAAGTCTATAGGAGAGAGGGCAAGGGGGAGAGAAGAATTAAATTAAATTTTATCAAGGTAAATCCTACAGAAAATATGACAATTTTTATTACAGATACGCTTCCGCGACATCTATATAAAGATATAGCAAAAAACATAATGAAGTATAATAACCTTTGTGCAGAACAGGTGGGTTTTATAGAAAAGCCTTCTTCAGAAAATCAAGCAGCCTGTATGAGACTGCATATGATGGGAGACGAGTTTTGTGCCAATGCTACAAGAGCACTGGCGGCTCTTTTGGTATATAGGCAGCATCCTGAAATGAAACAGTCGGGAGAAAATTTTATTGTACCTTTAGAAGTTTCAGGCAGTGAGGATTTAATCCATTGTGAAGTAGAAATTACCGGGGAAATAAATAGATTTATTTCTACTGCATCTATTCCATTGCATAAAGGATTACATAGCTTTTCTATTGAATTTGAAAAAAAAATCTTGGAGGGAACTTTAGTGGAGTTTCCAGGAATTTTGCACCTGGTCATCAAGGATCAAGGAATAAGCGATAAAGAAGCCTTTTTTCAGGAGGTGAAAAGGAAGTTACATCCTATGGAATGGGAGGCTCTTGGGGTGATGTTTTACGATGAAGCTGCTTCCTATATGGAACCATTG